>JBHLNL010000217.1:0-4154 GCA_048941605.1 Promethearchaeota archaeon
TTTATAGATCTTATGTCCTAAATTAATTAGATTAAATAAAAATTTAAAATCTAAATCTTATTAACTCTATAATATTTATATAATTAGAAAATACAAATCATCTGAGATTAGATAAAATGCCAAAAGCAATAATATTATATGAGATCGACCCTTCCTTTGGGCCAAATATATTAGGCGAATATTATTTAAAACAAGATGATAAAATTTCATCAAATATTCTAAAGGAATTTTCTGAAAAACATATACAGAAAGAATTTATGAGCGTAACCCTCCATAAAGATAATGAACGTTATTATTCAGGTAAAATAAAGGGTGAATCTATTAAAAAAGATAATCTTTTCTTAAGTTTTATTTTACGTGAAGGAGAAGATATTCTCTCATTGAAAAGTATCTTTGAAAACATTGAAGAGAAGATTATTAAAGATTTTTCGAGTGATAAACAAAATATGAATGAGATATTGAAACATGGATTAAATGCTATAATGAGCTTAACTCAAAAACTCCAAGAACCAAAAATAATCAAAGAAACTATGAATGAAAGAACAAAACAAATGTTAGATGACGGAAATATCCAAGAAGCAAGAGAATTGATAGATCTTGGAGAAGAAATGCCTGAAAAATTAGCAGCAGAGGTAAAAATTGCTGAAAAATTATTACATGAAAAATTTTATAGAAAGGCAAAGAAGAGTTTTTTAAAGGCTGCAGAGTTAGCGGCATTCATTCAGGAAGATGAAATTGCTTCTTTTTTAGAAAGTAAAGGGGAACAAGTTGGTACATTCCCAGAATTGATTAAAGAGCGTGAAACTTTATTTAAAGAATTAGATAAAGTAGTAAATGAATTTGAAGATGAGAGATTAAATCTATATGATTATTTGGTCGATCCAATTGATAGATTACTTGAAATCTCATATAACTTTGAAGAAGAAGATTTAATTAATAATTTAACTCAGTTGAAAAATAATATTCAAAAAGCTACTAAAATAGCAAAAGATCTACGAAATTTAGATGAAAAAGTAAGAGATCTTATAAAAAAAATTTAAAAGATTGAATTTATTCAGACTTTTCTTCATTAGAGGGAGGTTCTTCAACTGGAGGAGGTTGATATTCTCCAATATCTCTAAAAATAATTTTACATATCTCCCAACCATCTTTTGTTGGATATTTTAATGCATTCGCAATTAATTCTTCTCCGATTTCGTTATTTAACTCTACTTTATGGATGTCTGGGTTATTTTGTAAAATATTTTCAAATTTTGCCCCGCTACTACCAGTAGGTACAATTAATAAAGCTTTATCAATTGCTTTTTCATCTATTGCGTCTTTTAGTCTTTTAGCGGCATAATATCCCGCTACTCCCGCACTTCTATCAAATGTCTTAATCGAGGGAATCTCTAAGCCCCACTTTTTACCTTCAGCTTCTATTAATGCTGCTAAAGTCTGCGATCTTTTACCAAGCTTAAACTTAAACTCCATTTGTGTCTTGAATTTCTTTCCCTTTTCTTCTCCTACCATATTAATATACTTCAAAGTGGCACCAGCAATAGATTGGGGATTTACTTCAATAGAATATTCCTCTTCTGCTAAAATATCTTCAATTGTTTTCTTGATAACTTCTCTCGGTTTTGAAAAATCAATTACTTCTTCTGCTTCAATTTCTGCTTTGGGTTTAGCAGTCGCAACAATCTCAGCTCCAACTTTCAATAATTCATCAACGCTCATTTCATCCATAACTACTTTATCAATAAATCTTCTACAAAGCTTTATTGAATTTCTTGGATTTCCTTTAGTTTTCTCAAATATCATTTCAATTAATTTTTCATTTAAAGGAAATAACGGATATAAAGGAGGATTTAAATTGTTATCTTCCCAAAATGCTTCCATCGATTTTGAGAAAAAGATTTTTAAATCATTCAAACTGAATGGTTTCAAATCTTGTTCAGGTTCCATTCTTGATCTTAACGGTGCATCTGCAATTTCAATAATTCGTGGCCAAATTTCTTTTAATACTGCTATAGTAATGACTAATCCTTTAACCTCATTATACAATCGTTTTAGAATCTCTAGGAACTTCATTTCTGCAGCTTCGCCCAACATCCTATAAGGGCTCTCTAACTCATCAAAATAAAGAATAAGGACTTTATCTAAATTTTCTGTAATAATTTTAATCATTGCAAGGCAGACATCATCTTCCTCAAGCACAGAATTAATCCCAATAGCATTCAATTCCTCATCTTCTAAATCTTCTCCAAGAAGCCATCTCTCTGCAAGTGGTTTTTTGTTTTTATCTAATTGATAAGTTACCAAAGCTTTAACGCAATCAGCAAATACTCCGGGGAATTCTCTGATTCCTAATTGGATTACTTCATCTAATTTAGGCTTCTGAAAAATTCCTTTCTTAGTGCCACCCCATTTCTTAATTAACTTCTCAGATACAACATCTATTAATTCTGCACCAAGTTCCTCGATTATACAGGTATAAACATGGAGTAAAACACGAATGCTTGCAGGGGGACTTGGTACATAAACGATTGTCCAATCCGCAGTAGTAGCAAATTTACTAGCATCTACTTCTTCAAACTCATCAGCACTCTCTAATTTTCTTCTATTTTCACGTTCTTTATCTTTAAATGAATGATAAGCATGCGTTTTACCTGATCCGGCTGAACCTAAGATTGGAATTAATCTACTGGATCTATCTCTAGAAGTTTGTTGTACAAGGCGATATACTTCTCGATCTATATAACTTCGAGGTCTAGCAATGTCAACTTTATCTGGAATATCGCCACGCGAGACAAAATTCGAAAAAGGCATTATTGGAGCCTCGCGCAAGACATCTAGATACATTTCCTTGTCATCATCGCTTAGTTCGGAATACACTTTAATCTCCTCTTAAATTTTTAATTTTCGACAACTAAAATTTTATGTGGAATAGATTTATTAATCTAAACAATTTTTTCTAGATTATAAGCTATTTAGTTTTTAGCTAGTATAATATTAAATTAAAAATTTAGCTTATTAAATTTAATTGATATTGTAAACGTTAGTTTTTATTATGACTATTAAGAGGAATAAACGTGCCAAAAAAAAAAGATGATGATGATGAAGACGAGGAAGAGGAAAAAAGGGAACCTTTTGATTTTTCAAAATTCTTTGAGGATCCTAATAAGTTTTTCAGTGATCCTAACAAATTTTTAGTAGATCCAACAAAATTATTTAAATCTAAAGATTTTCAACGCCTTTTTAAAGATATTTTTGAAAGAATTTCCGATAATTTACCCTCTGAGTTTCAAAATCTCTCCCCAGAAGATGTCATGAGAGAATTCACTAAACATAAGGGTAAATTTGGTTTTCCTATAATGTATGGATTCAATATTAATATTGGTCCTGATGGTAAACCAATTATCGATTCTTTTGGTAATCTTAAGGCTAAACCATATTCTGGAGAACCAGAAGTCAAAAAAGCAAGAGAACCTTTGACAGAAGTAAATGAAGAAGGTGATCAAATTATAGTTATCTGCGAAATGCCTGGTGTTACGAAAGATGATATTGAAATAAAAGCAGATCCGCGTGAATTAACTATCTCTACGAGGACTAAGGAAAAAGGTAGGAATTATTATAAAGTAGTTAAATTACCCTCAACAATAAATACAGATCATGCTCGAGCTAGGTATACTAACGGGATATTGGAAGTAAAACTTAAAAAAATCGATGAAAAACAAACGGATATTAGAATCGATTAAAATTTCTTCTTTTACTAGGATTTTTAATTAGTATTTTAAGTTTTATTTCATATAAGTAAGGTAATTCGATTTTATTTAATTTACATAAATCTTTATTAGTTTCCTTAACACAAAAAATCTTAATTAATTTTAAATTGGATGAAAAAATGTCTGAAAAAACAAAATATTTATCAAAAAAAGCTCTATTGATTATTGGAATTACATTTTTAGCCATCTTAATAGTTGGATTAATTCTATATTTCACTGGATTTAATGAAGCATTCTATAGTTCGAGTGGTCTTGTTCAAGCGATATTTAGAACAATAACTTTCCTTGGCGAACCTCTTGTTTTTATAATCATAATAGCAATTATATATTTAGCCTACAATAAGGAGTATGCTAAGAATTTAGCTGTTTTTTTGTTAGTTTCTCAGT
>JBHLNL010000061.1:0-17294 GCA_048941605.1 Promethearchaeota archaeon
TCGGTTAATGTCCTTGGCATTGAAACAATCACCATAAAAATGTCATTTTCAAATAAGAAGTTTAACAAGTAAAATTTTTTTTAAAATTTAATTTTTTTTATTTTAATGGTATTTTTAGTATATGCCATATTCACGAATTTCTCGTTTAAGTATTGGAATTTTATCACTGAATTCTGCAATTTGGTTTTTGTATTTATTAAAAAACTCACTGAAGTTTTTAATAGTTCCTTGATTAATCTCTGTTACAAAATTATATGAGATTTTTTGAATGGTATTGAAAATATCATTAAATTTCTCTGTTAATGCATTAAGTTTTTGATTTACTTTTTTACCCTGCTTTCTTACCATATTTCGAAGTTTACCACGAGGAATTCGTATTTTTTCTATTAAATCATCACACTCGTTAAGAAATGTATACGATTCGCCCTTATTATTATCATCAAGTTTAGCTTCAATTATTTCTGTTCTCCAAGTATTCATTCTTCCTCTAGCAAATGTATCAAAATTTAGAGAAATTGAATCTATTCCTTCACGTACTAAGAACCTAAGAAAGTCTGGGTCATCACTGGGAGCTTGCCCACAAATCCCAACCTTTTTATCATATTGATGTGCTACTTTAATCAACTGACTTAAAGCTCTTCGAATTGCTTCACTATTGGTGGTATAGGAATAAGATTTTGCTATAGGGATTAATTTTGCTTCATCTCTATCAACACCATAGACCAACTGAGTTAAGTCATTTGATCCTATGGAAAATCCATCAAAATATTTACAAAATAAGTCTGCACAAATTATATTTGAAGGAATTTCTGCCATTACATATACTTTTAAATCATCTTCACCTCTGATTAATCCCTCACTCTCCATTATTTGAATTATTTCCCCTCCTTCTTCTGGTGAACGACAAAATGGGACCATTGGAATAATATTTTTTAACCCCCATTCACGAGCTTTTTTAATAGCTCTTAATTCCAATATAAAAGCATTTTGAAAGTCATTAGAAACATATCGAGATGCTCCTCTAAAACCCATCATAGGATTATGTTCATCTTCTTCATATATCCAACCCCCAATTAGATTTGCATATTCATTAGTTTTAAAATCTGAAAGCCGAACTACACATTCAGCAAGGTCTTTACCATCTAATTCTTTCCAAACACCAGCAGCGATAGTAGCAATTCCTTCTGCTAGTTTATCAACGTAAAATTCTTCCTTATCTTCATATCCTATAGTTAATTGCCTAATTTTATCTAAAGTCTGTTTTAATTTCAAAATTTCTTGGCTAAAAGGATCTTTATGATATAAATCACTCTTTTTTATATTTTCAATTCTTTTCCTTTGTTCTATTAGAATATCATATCTCATGATTAATGCTTCAAAATCAATTAATGCATTTGGATGAATTTGAATCTCATCGTTAATAATAAATTCAAGACGAGCTAATCCTGTTCCATCTGGATGTTTACCCTGGCTTAGAGCACCTTTAGGAATCCCTAGATTCACCAATACTTTCGTTTGAGTACGTGGAAGCTTAGCAAATTCAATCGTATCAAAATCATATTCCACATCTTTTAACCAGATTCTTGGTTCTCCTTCACTACAATCTATTGTTGCATATTGTATTCCTTCGCGCTGTTTTTCTTTCATTATTTGGACGATGTTATCAGCACCTACGATAGATGCTATATTTAATTCTCTCGAGACAATCGCCGCATGACAAGTCGGCCCTCCTCTCTCTGTGATAACACCTCTCAAATTTGCCATATATGAAGTCCAATCAGGATTAGTTTCTTCAGTTATAAGAATATCCCCTTCTCGTAATAAATGAGCATCATTTATGGTTTCAATTATTTTAACTTTACCATACCCGATTCTTCGTCCAATGGCTATCCCTGAATTCTCTACAAATAAGCCTTCTACTTTTAATTTGTCAGGGTCTTCAAGTAGATAAAAAATTTCTTCAACATCACCTTTCATACTATGTACTGTTTCAGGGCGGGCTTGGACAATGTAGATTTTTCCATTATTTCCTACAGCCCATTCAATGTCCATTCGTCTCCCATAATGATTTCTAATTTTTTGAGCATATTCTGCCAAAAGTATAACTTCATCTTCAGTTAAACAATATTTCATCTGTCTTTCTTGAGGTACTGAAACTACCTCCGTACCAATTTTCTCCATGCCTTTCGAAAAAACCATCATTTTTTCTTTTTTTACAAGTTCATGGCGTATTATTCTCAACTGTCTAGGGTCATGTTTAAATACAATAAATTCATCTCCTTTTTCGACCCCTTGAACAATTAATTCACCCAAACCCCATGTACCCCTAATAACAACAACGTTCGGGTTACCCGAATCAGGGTCTTCAGTGAACATAACTCCAGAAGATTTTACTCCTCCTAACCCCCCAGCCATTTCTTGAACTCCAACTGATAGCTTCACAGCAAAATGATCAAATCCTGCTCGCTCTCTATACATTGTTGCCCTTGTGGTGAAAACAGAGGCCATATCCTTTAATATATATTCTAATATTTCTTTTTCCCCCGAAATATTCAAATGTGTATCTTGTTGTCCGGCGAATGATGCATCAGGTAGATCTTCAGCTGTAGCAGAGCTTCTTACTGCAAATGTAGATTCTTCTCCAATTTTTTTAATTAAATTTTTATAAGCATCAAGTATCTCATCTGCCAAAGAATCAGGTATTTTTGATTGCTCAATAATATATCTGATATTAGCACAAATTTTGTCAACTTTTTCAACTGCTTTGATATCCTCTGATTTCAATTCATCCGATATCCTATTGATGTCTCTTGCAATCAGTGTTCGAAGTGAAATTTCTTCTTCTTTAATTGTGAAGTAATTATTATCCAAAACATAATCAAAAGCTTCCGAAGTAACAGCAAAACCAAGTGGGACTGAAATTCCAAAACTTAATAATTCTCCAAGTGAAGCGTTCTTACCTCCCACAAGAGGTACGTCACCCACTCGTAAATTTTCAAAGAATTTAATATATCTATAATTATTCATATTAACGAGAAACTCTTAAATATTAGAATTATGCGAAGTTCTCTAACTAATAATTATTATTCTTCTGATTATAAATTAAACGTTAATAAAAAAAGTAACGCCTATCTATTATTTTTTTAACTCCTTTTCAAAAACCGCATAATCAGAAGCGGAATATAAGCAAAAAACCACTTCATTAATTTGAGTATTACCTTTTAAATATT
This sequence comes from Promethearchaeota archaeon, assembly GCA_048941605.1. Taxonomy (GTDB): domain Archaea; phylum Asgardarchaeota; class Lokiarchaeia; order Sigyniarchaeales; family SOKP01; genus Loki-b32. The sequence continues at coordinate 3,231 of JBHLNL010000061.1, forward strand.
CTTTCGTAGTGGAAATCATAATTTGAGCACATCGATCGATTGGATATCCAAAAATTCCTGTTGAAATGGCTGGAAATGCAATTGTTTTAAGGTTATGTTTATCCATTAATTTTAGACTATTCAGGGTTGCATTTTTTAATTTTTCATCTTCATCTCCTTCTCCCATTCGTGGCCCAACTGCATGAATTACATGTTTTGCCTTTAGATTTCCTCCAGTTGTAATAACCGCACCGCCAACATAAGTCCCCCCTATTTTGTTACATTCATATTGAATTAATGGGCCCCCTTTTCTTTTGATTGCTCCTGCTACACCTCCCCCTAATATAAGTTGAGCATTTGCAGCGTTAACAATAACATCAGTATCTAATTCCGTAATATCTCCTTGAACTAATCTGATTAACGAATTTTTAACTACCAATTCTTTCATAATTTAAAATATTCCTAATTTTTAATAATAATATAAATAGAAATAAAAAATATTTTTATTCTTTTTCACTACTTTTCTTAAAGATCTCATCTAATTTCGCTCGATCTTCATCAGACATTTTACTCATAGCTTCCATGTTTTGACGCATTAAATCCATCATAATTTTTTGTGAAATCATTTGATTTAAAACCGGTAGGGCAATTCTCATCCGAGTTAATTCATAATGCATAATTTTTGCAGTTTCCCTCATTTCTGTTAATTCTTCTTTCGTCATTCCTTCTTCTCCTATCCCAGGGCAATCGGCATCTACTACGATGAAATTTTTGCCATCATACTCTAAAGGATAAGTGCGACAACTTAATGGACGATTCTCATATACTAAGCATTTTTTATCATCTTTATTATATAAAGGACATTTTACATTAAGTAACTCTTCAATGGGGACAGTACCGAAAGGATCTTTAGCATTATTTTCATTTTCGCCTTCTTGTGGAGGAGGTGGTAAGGGTTTTAAAATTAAATCAATCCCACCATCCGGTTTCTGGTATATATCTAAATATGGCATAAAGTTAGCTACAACTCCATTTCTTGCCCACATCTCTAAATCCCAAAATGTTATAGGTATTGGGCCTCTAGCAGCACAGCAGTTATCACAACGAGTACATTTAAATGTAAATTTTGCCTTAGACTGTTCTTCCGCTACTTCACTTCCCAATTTTTCTCCTTTTTCATTTTCTTTTCTTTCTGAAGTTTGATCTTCTTTACTATTTTCTGGCATTAGAAATCACACTTAATATCGAATAACTAAGATATAGAATTATTATATTAGTATGGGAAAAAAGAATACACTCTAGAAAAAAAATTTTATTTTTATCCTAAATAAAATAATTTAAATTTTTAAGAAGTTAGGAATAAATTTTCTTTCTTTAATAAACGTCCAAGTCCTATTAATGCTGATTCGATTTTATCTTTTTCTCTTATCCCCGTAAATACAATTTTCCCTGTACTAAATATTAAAAATACTGATTTTACTGGATTAGATGAATTATAAATCAATCCCGGAAATACTTCAGGTTCATAAATAGTATTATCTAGTCTTATTGCTGCGAGATCTAAGTTTATTTGTTTATAAAAATTAGCAGTTATCACAATATTGACTACTTTTGGTTTGACTGAATTATTGTCGATATTAAATTTGAAAATACTTTTAAGTTTTAAAATCAAGCGCGTTGTTGCTAGATTTATTTGATCAAATGATTTTAACCCTGTCAGAATTAGCTTTCCATTCTTAAAAACAATGATAACACATTTTGGATGTCTTAATCTTAAAAAAAGTCCGGGAAATCTTTCCGAATTATACTCTGCATTTTTTATCTCCATTGAAATCCTTTTCAAATCAAGCCTTTCTTCAATATTTAATGAAGTTTTCACAACTATATTTTGAATAGCATAACTTAAGCTTCTAACATCTTTTATTGGCGTGAGATCAAGATTCATCAATGGACTCCGAATTGTTTAATACTCTTAAATAATAACATTTAGATATTAAGTTGGCATGCTATTTAATTCTATTTTTCATCTCAATTTTATCGAAACCCCTAATTTAATGCGTTTGTAATAATCTTTTCCTTAATTTGGATTGGTTTCATGAAAGAAAGGGTACAAAATAAAAAAAATTCTTTCTAATAAAATCTTTTAATAAAGCATAATTTGTACTTTTATATTACGACCTTGAAACCACTGATTATGAAGCAAATAGTTAAAAAAAAAATATTTATCTGGATATTGTTAACAATCAACTTATTATTTGCATTTGTTATAGGTTTAACAATTGCTTTATTACAATCCGATAGTTTTATGAATCTTGGTTATGTAATGATTCCATTATTAATTATTTTTAATTATATAATACTTGATAGGTTTTATTATTATCTGAAGCATATTAATGATGAAGAGGAGACTACAGATGCAAAAGCTTAAGAAATGGGCTAATATGAAAAAGCCTATTATTGAATATAACAAAAAAAAATATATCTTTTCAATAAGATCATTGATCTTATTCGCTATTGGAGCACCAGTTTCCGCTTATCTTATATATTTATTTTTTGATTTAAGAATTAATTATTGGCTCCATGAAATTGTAGTTAAACAAACAGTTTTTTTCTTAAACTTATTTTTTAATATGGGTGCAGAAGCTCAATTTGCACCAAGTGGAATATATGATTGGAGATTCTTTATTCCTGGGAAAACTCCTATTTATTTTGAAACTTTTTGTACAGGTGTACAGGCTATTGTCATATTTGTCGGAATAATCGTCTTCACACCCCACAGTCAAGATCGAGCCACGAACGAAGATATTATATGGAGAAAAACAAAAGCTCTTGTTATATCATCTGTGATTTTTTATGTTGTCAACATTATTCGCATGTTAATTCAAATCGAATTATACTATATAGGCTATAATTGGAACGATATTCATGTTTCTATAAGTGCTGCGAGTTCATTTATTGCAGCTATAATTGTTTTATTAATGCATAAATGGATTCCAGAGTTTATATTATCAATAATATATACTGGTACTCTTGTAAGTGAACCCATTAAACAGAAAAGAAAAATTAGAATAAAAGAAATGGTGGAGAAATCAAATAAAGCAGATCTAAAATCAATGCGTAAAATTTTAAGAATGGAGAAAAAAAGTTTTTCAAGAGAAATTTCTGCTTGGTCAGAAGATTTTGGATATACAATTGATGGAGATTATTTAGTTATTCCAACTGGCAAGACATCAAAATTTATTGAACTATTAATGCAAGATAAACCTTTTAAGAAGGAAGAATAGTCAATATTATCTACTTTTTATTAATCAAATTTAATAATAAATAGAGGTATAATTGAATTATGTTAAATTTCGAAATTAAACAAAAAACAATTGAAATCGGTAATGTTAAATTAGGTGGTCAACCAGGTGAAAATCCAATTGTTATGATAGCTACCGTATTTTATGCAAAACATCCTGCATTATTAGATGAAAAAACTGGTAAGTTTGATAGAGACATTCTCGAACAAGAATTAAATGAATTTACAGAACTTATCGAAGAAACACAATTACAAGGAATAATTGATGTCGTAGGAGCATATCCAGAGGCTTTGACAAAAGAATGTGAGTTCATTGCCAATAATGTAGAATATCCTTTTTTGGTTGATGGATTAAATGATTCCTCTAGAATTCCCGCTATGAATGGACTAAAAGAAGTTGGATTATTAGATAGAGCTATATTAAATAGTATTGATGAAAACACTAATGACGAAAACTTACAAAAATTAAAAGAAATTGGGGTTAAAAATGCTGTTTTACTAACATTTGGAAACAAATATATATTTCCACAACAAAAATTGAAATTTTTAAAAGAAATTTTAATTCCTAAAGCTCAGAAAGCGGATATTGATAATATTATTGTTGATACAGCTGTATTAGATTTGCCTTCCATTTCCATTAATTTTGAAACAACTGGATTAATTAAAAGAGAATTAGGCTTACCAACGGGTTTTGCTCCTGCCAATGCTATTTATGGATGGAATTTTGTTAAGAAATATGGTGATACACCACGATGCGGGGCAATTGCTTCTATAATGACTTATTGTGCTACCGCACCTAGTGATTTTATTTTATTCGGACCAATAAAATTTGCTAAATGTGTTGTTCCAGCAATAGCTCTAATTTCTGGGGTTAATTCATATTATCAGAAGAGAGCATTGAGACAAAAAATATCAGAAAGAACCCCGTTAAAAGTTATTTTCTAGGCAATATAGCGTAAGAGTAAATCTTGAGTGTAATTTAAAAAGGATGGCAGTTCCATACTAATTTTTTCTTTATTTGTTTCGTTATCTACTAGGAATAAAAAGAACATGATATCTTCTTCTATTTGAACTCTTTTAATTACAATAACAGAGTTTACGACTTTAAATACTGCTTCCTCTTGCTTTAATGCTTTAAATTTGGAAAATATTTTAAATATAAATGCAAATTGAGGTGCAGAAACTTCAAATACATTAATAACTTCCGATTTTGGGATTTTAGTCAATTGCATTGCTTTATCGCTATAATAATCTGCTAGAACTAAACCATCAATACTTAATAATAGAGTTAAATAAGTATCTGTAGTCAAAGAGAATCTTTTAAGATTGTGATTAATCAGATCTCTATTTGGACTCAATTTAGAAATACCTGATGAGAATGCTCGCAAAATAGTGAAATTCTGAAATATGCTAGTAACATATGTTTCGATTGGACCATTCTGGTGAACTTCATCCAGTTTATTTTTGATAAACTCAATATTTTTTCTAATCTCTGCTGATTCTAATATATCTGAATCTCCTTTTGATAGTACGTACACAATAGGAGTATTTTGATTAAATTCATTTATAACACTCCTCAAATTTTGAAGATATTCAATACTCTCATCAAACCTTGAATTATTTCGAATGTCAATAAAGTAAAACAATAAATCTGCTTCATATAAATATATCTCTGCTTTATCAATATACTTTTCTCGGAGACTTCTCTGACCTCCTAAGTCCCAAAGGAAAATCGTTGCCCCTAAAGCTTCGATAGATTTAATATTTGCACCTGTCGTTGGCTTTAATCCAATTAATTTACTATATTTACGATCAACAGAAAGTAAAAAACTAGTTTTCCCGCTATCATCTAAACCAGCAAAAAGAATTTTCATCTTTCGGTGTGTTGTAATAGGTGTTGAAGGATTCTGCTCAATTTCAATTATTTTTAATAAAAGATCTTGAAAAAATTCTTTAACTTCTTCAATTGGAGGGTAAGATTCAAGAATTAATCTATCAAAATTTTTAAAAAATTCAAAAACAACTGGTTTAATTCGATTAATGTTGTTATATAAAAAACTACGCCTATTTTCTTCTACTAATATTGAAAATGCTGTTGCTACAGGTTTATGATCTTTATCGGTTCTTATAAAATGAAAATAAGTAAGTGATGTTGTATTAAAATCAGGATACGGTAAAATCGCAAAATATTGGATTTTTTGAAGATCTTTTTCTTCATTAATAATCTTATCACTAATGAACAAGCTTAAGTTTTTAATCGAAATTTGAGTAATATCTCTATACGTTAAAATAAGATCTTTTTCTATTTTTGAATCTTTAACGAGCTCCTGGAATTCTTTTTCAGTTACATAATTGGGAAAAGAATATATGGGAGTTGGGCCCAATTCTCCGTAAATACTAAAGACTAATCCTTTTACAATTGAAGATTTGAGTAATTCTTCCATTATTTAAATAGATATATTTAAATTTTAAGTTTTAAATTTCTTAATTTTATTTAAGCAAATTTAATTATTAATAGCTTTATATTTAAATCATACATGGATCTAGAAAAAATCGCTGAAAGTATAAGAAATAACCAATTTATAATAGAAAAAAAAGAAATTAATCCAATAGTCAAATATATTGACAAAAATTCTTTCAAAAGTAATAAAATATTTAGCGATATTGGGGAAGATGCTGCAGCAATAAATGATACTAATAAATATATATTGATCACTACTGATAGAATAAGAACAGAGTTTATCGAGAAGTTTCCATTTGGAGCTGGATTTAGCTCTATTTTAGTAAGCATTGATGATATTTATGCATGTGGGGGATTTCCATTAGCAGCTAGCATAATTATATCTGTAAAAGACCTTAGGACTTGTAATGAGTTATTAAAAGGAATATGTGAAGGATCAAATAAATTCCAAGTCCCAATTATTAGGGGTCATACAAATGTTCGTAGTGAGAGCTTTGAATTAAGTTCCACTATGATTGGAGAAATAGGGAAGGAAGATTACATTTCTGCAGGTAATGCTCAGATAGATGATAAAATAATTCTAGCAGTTGATTTTGAAGGAAAAGTAGGAAAAGCAAGTAAGTTCTATTATGACACAACAACATTTAAATCTTCAGAAGTTGTTATAAATAAAAGAAGATCTATGAACAATATTGCTAAAGAGCATTTAGTAAATGCTTCAAAAGATGTGTCAAATGGAGGGATATTTGGGACTTTACTGCAAATGATCAAATACTCTGGAGTTGGAGCTGATGTAAATATCAATGAAATTGAAATTCCCCCTATTTTGATCGGGAATAACTATGATTTAGAAACTTATATTAAGATGTATCTTACAACTTCATATATTCTCACAGCATCAAAGAACAATTGCAAGAAAGTCGTAGAAATATTTAAAGAACATGAAATGGACGCTCAAGTTATAGGAAATATTATTAAAGAAAAAAATCTCTTGAAAATAAACAATGGAATTGAATCAATTGAAGTAATCAGATTCTAATGACTCTCAAGTTTTTAAGATATATTCTAGTCCTTTAAGATAAAAATAATAAAAAAGAAAAATAAAAAAGCTTGAATGCCATGATTTTAGATTTTAAAAATGAATTTAATGGAATAGTTAGTGTTTTAGGAGCAAGTGAAATTGATAAAGAAACTGAAAAAAAAACTTTTGAAATTGGACAATTACTTGCTCAAAATAAATTTATAGTCGCTTGTGGGGGGCTTTCCGGAGTTATGGAAGCTGTGTGCAAAGGAGCTAAAAGTGAAAATGGATTAACTATTGGGATTATACCTCACACAGACAAATCTACTGCGAATAAGTATGTTGATATTGTTATTCCTTGTCCATTCTCACAAGCAAGAAATATCGTAGTTGTACTAAGTGGTGATGCTTGCATCGCTATTAGTGGTAAAGCAGGAACATTATCCGAAATTTGTTTCGCTTGGATCTATCAGAAACCAATTGTAGCATTGTCTAGTGTTCCAGGATGGTCTTCAAAAATAGCTAATCAAAAATTAGATGATAGAAGGTCAGACATGATTTATGGGGTTATGACGCCTAAAGAAGCTATTAAAAAAATAAAAGAATTATTAAATACACATTAATTTTAATTTTCTATTTTATAGACGATGAATATAATATATTTCAAGTTATTTATACAACTATAGATACAATGGAAAATCTAAAATAGCATGCTATTATTTTTTATCTTACAAAAAGAATATATTTATATACAAATTACTTTAATAATTTTAAAGGTGAAATTTAACTTTGGAAAAGAATCTGAAGCAATCAATATTATACTTGAAAAAAGAAGAACCTGAAGTTGTAGTTGCTCCCAATAAGGTTTTATTCACAGGTTTGGACGACGCGGGCAAAACTAGCATTATTTTAGCCCTTCAGAGGGAATTCTCTAAGATTGCGATCTTATCACCAACTAGGGGAGCACAGAGAAGAATATTTGACTTTCTAGGCAAGGAAATATCAGAATGGGATTTAGGAGGTCAAGCAGCTTATAGAATTGCCTACTTGAAAAATCCAGGTAAATATTTTGAAGGAACTGAAATTGCAATCTACGTAATTGATATACAAAATAAACCCAGAATACCTGAAGCAGTTGGATATTTTAAAGATGTGATAGAACAGTTTAAAAAATTGGAAATTGAGCCACCAATTTATATATTTCTTCATAAATATGATCCAGCGTTGAGAAGAAGCGCACAAAATGAAATGGAAGCTTTAATAATCGATTTAAAAGATAAAATAAGAGCTATTGAGTATAAAGAACTATATTATTATGAAACTTCTATCTACGATTTTGGTTCAATCATAACGGCTATGTCTGAGATTCTTTTAAGTTTATATCCAAAGTCAGAATTAATAGAAAAAACTATTATTGAATTTGCTAAAAAAGTAGATTCTGAAGGAGTTGTTGTGATTGATGATAATTCACTTATAATAGGTTCTTATTATAAAAATGAAGAAACTAAACACCTCCTTACTGCTAGTACACCTTATTTTCTAACTCTTAATGATTCATTTCAATATACTGGTGTAGAAGAGAGATATGAGAATAGAATGATAGTACAAAGATTTGGAAAAAACTTTATTTTTAAACAGATTACATTAAAAAAGGAGGCATCACCTTATTATTTATTACTCCTTAAGGAAGATCCCGTTTTCAGTAAAGAAGATCTCGAATCTTTTGCAAATTTATTAAAAGAAATTCTTTATAAATAAGAAGATTGAATTTAAATTACTCTTATTTAGAAATCTTGTATCTTAATTTTGTTATTACTAACATTAATAAAATTGGATTTTTACTTATAATATATAGAATAAAAACTAAAAAATTATTAATTCATTAATTATTTAATAAATCTATTTGATTGAGGAGATTAATCAAAATAATCTGAGAGTGGAATTAAGACATTGATTATATGCCAAAATTGTGGAACCACAAATAATGAAGCAGTTAGCCATACTTGTAGGACATGTGGCGCATTACTCCCAATCTCTTCTAAACCATCGCGATCAAAAAGATTAAAGGCAGAGAAAAAAAAGAAAGAAAAACCAAAAGAAATTGAATTAGAATTACAAGAAATTCCTGAAGAGAGTGAAAATTTACTCGATGAAGTTGATCTACTTCAGGTTCCTGAATCTGGGCTTGAAGTCCTTGAAAGTAAAACTTCTGAACAAAATGAAATTAAAGTTAAAGAGAATAAATCAGAAGTATTACAAGAAATTCCAGCACCTCCTTATAAAGGAACTCTCATAGAACAATCAACTCCTTCATTACTAACTCCCCCTTATCGCCCAAAAGATAGTATTTCAGAAGCTTTTACCGAACTTAAGAGCTCAGTTTTAGAACATAATAAAAAGAAACCCCGTCCCAAGATAACTCCAATTCCTTCAGAGATAACTGAAAGTGATGAGGCTGTTCTAAGACAGAAACAATTAGAAAAAGATATGACTAAAGTTTTAAGCTTTCTTTCAAAGAAAATAACAGTAAAGAAATTAGAAATACCTAAAGATACGAAAACAGAAAAAGAAAAACCTAAGGAAGAGATACCCCCTTCAAGTATGAACGAAATTTTAAACAGATTACTCAATTTAGATTTAAATATAGAAGCATCTGCTATCATAAAAACAGATGGGACAATATTAGCTTCCGCAATATCAAGTAGAATTTCAGATTCATTATTTGCTACAATTGGAATGAACTTATCTATGATAGGTTCAGATATTATTGAAGGATTAGGGGCAGGTAAAATAAAATCTATATCTTTAAAAGCTACAGGAGGAGTGTTAGATCTTGCGCCTATAGATCAGGAAAATCCAAGTGTAAAAGAAATGTTTCTCATAATTTTGTCTCATCCTAAAGTAAAAAGTGGAATAATTGCTTTAGCAGTGAATATTGTAAAGAAACAAATAAAAGAATACTTAGGATTAAAAAAAGTGGAATAATATTCCATTTAATTCTCAGGATAAACTTTTTTGTATATAAATCCTATTTACTTGAATTGTCTTAAAATAAAATAGATTATTTTGTAATTCCTGTAGAAAAGAATTTAATTCAAAAATTGAAACTAGAGGGATTTGATTATTATTAATTCTAATGCTATTATCTTCTAAGGTAACCATCATAGGAATTATGATAAATGGTAATCTTCGTTTGAGATTTGTTTTATTACTTAGAAGTTTTTGAATAAGCTCTGAAAAAATTTGAGGATTTTTTTTTAATGCAATAGCCCGGCGGTATTGCAAATTTGCTGCTCTATTAATTGAACTAAATGAATCTTTACGCCTCCATTGTTTCGCATCGATTAGAACAACATATTTTGAATATATTCCGATAATATCAATTTCATATCGTTTTTGTGAAGTTTTAGATTTAAAATTTGATTTATCCGAAAAGCGGAAATTTTTGATTGTTTTAAAATTATTTCTTTTAAGAATTTCCTCAATCAATGCTTCGAAACCCTTAAAATCTAACAATACTGAGAGTTGATTGATATCAACCTCGATGAATTGAAAGCATTCAATTATAAATAAAATTTTGTTGATTACCACATAATTTATATAATTTCCTTTCTGGATCGAAATCGACTCTAAATCAGATAGGATGGTTCTTAAATGTGGCTTATCATATTTCTGTATGGTTTCAATTTCATCAAGGCTAAGCCATACGTCTGTGATTTCAGGTTCAGAATCTTTGAGAAAAGCAAGTAATTCTTTGAATAATCGTTTTATTAAATGAATATTTAATTGTGAATTCATTGAAAAAGATTATTTCTTTGACTTAAATTAATCGATAGAGGGTAGTGAAAAAATGATGATGATTATTTAAAGTTGAATTACTTAGAAATCTTAGACTCTTCAATCAATTTTTTAACTTCATTAAATTCATAGATAACTCCTGAATAAATGAATTCTTTTAATTCGTTTAAATCTTTACATTCTTCAATCTTTTTCTCCAAGTCTTTATAAGGAAAACCAATTCTTGTATTTTGCAAACGTGCTATTTCAAATCCAAATTTAGACAGTGTATAACTTACTAGCTCCCTTATGAGAGGGGCAGTTAGTAATTTAAGATTTGAAGAAGCTATAAAGCGGAAAACATCAATAGTAATTTCTTGAGCTTCTTGTTCAGAAAGATCTGTTTCATTTATTAATGAGCTATAAATTCGATTAGGATCAAATTTATCTTTTTTAACAGTACCTGATTTTTTATCTTTATACAAAACCTCTGGTAAAGAACGAAGTATTTTTTCTTCAAACATAATATAAATCAAAAGTAATAATTATCAGCTTTTATTAAATTTTTATTTAAGCTAATAAATTTCATCAATATAGATGTGGACTCTATTTTCATATTTCGAGATTTTCTTAAAAATCTCTGTGAAATACTTGATCTAAATGTTAACCCTTCTTGAAAAAAAAGTATTTAATAATAATGACTTTTTTGATTATAGTAAAGTATTATTTAGATTTTACAATATTTAAAATTTGAAATTAAATCATTTTTACATCGTATAAAGATTTTTCTAATAAACTAAATGGAATAATTTGACAAAACCAAAAACTAATGAGAAAGAGAATAACGAAATGGAAGATGATAAAAAGAATATCATAAAAGCAATTGTCTTAAGTATTTTCGATGAAAATGGACCTACACCAAAAATATTTTGGCCAGATGACTTAGATGAACAAGCAGGTCTTTTGATTGCTATGAAGACCATCAGTTTATTGATGGGAGATGCAATTTACCAAAATGGTACAGGAACAGATGGTGTCAACTATTTTGGAATATTACCCTTCCCTGATTTAAAATTAAATGGATTAACTTATTTTTTCTTAATACCTGATATTGAAGCCCGGGGAAAAGCTTTAGCAGCAACAATCACAATCTTGACTGATGAAAACAATAGAGTTTTTTTCTATGAAAATATGAAATATTTAAGAGTCATAATTGATAAAGCAGCAACGCAAATTCAAAATAATAAGAGTCAAGATGAACGAGAATTGATTATGGATGAGATAAGAGAAGAGCTTATTGAATTCACTAATGAATTAAAAGATCCCTTTTCTACTAAGAGACAAATAAAAATTCTGCTAACTGGTTTAGATAAAGCTGGGAAGACTAGTTTTCTGAAAGGAGTAAAAAGGAAATATTCTGAAATTATCAGATCTTTACCAACTAAAGGAGTGGAAAGATCAGAGGAAAGTATTTTTGAAGAACAAAACTCACAAATTTCTATTTGGGATTTAGGGGGTCAAAAACAATATCGAGAAAGATATTTAGAACAAAGCAAGGTTTATCTGTACAATATTGATTTAATGTATTTTTTCATTGATATTCAAGATGTTGAAAGGATTGATGAAGCTCTTGGTTTATTTAAAGATATTTTAAAATCTTTAATAGAATTAGATGAATTCCCACCTGTAGTGGTTTGTTTAAATAAGTTCGATCCCGATCTAAAAGGTTCTAAAGAAATTTTTAAAAACTTAGAAGTAATTGCAGAAGCAATTAAGGAAAATTCTGAAAGATTTTTTATTAAAATATTTCAAACAAGCATATTTGATCATTGGAGTCTTATTTCAGCTTATTCTTTTGGATTAGCACAATTAAGCCCTAATCGAGAATTATTTAGGAACCAATTAAAAAAGTTTGCTAAAAAAATAAATTCAGACGCTATATTATTACTTAATGAGAATGGTATTATTTTATCAAACTTCTCTAAAACTGACATCTCTGGAAAAGTTTTTGAGATTTCTGCCCCTTACTTTAAAAATTTATATACAACATTTAAGGAATTCAAACTATTGGATAAAGATTTTTTAGTTTCTTCTGGAATAGCTGATGAGTCTATGAAAGTGATATTTAAAAGAATTATTGTAGAGAAGTATAATTTATATCTACTTTTATTTTTAGAGAAGACTCTTGAAATTGAAAAAATTGAAAAAAATTTACCTGACTTTTCAAAAAACCTTGTGGATTTAATTCATACTTATATTTAATAAAAAAATAAAGTTAGATTTATATTAATAAGAAATAATCTCTTTTTTACGTCTCATTATTAATGCAATCGCTATTAAGACAACCGCTACTCCTGCTCCTATAAAAATAACTACGAAAAGTGGAAATGGGGCTAAAGGAGCTAAATTAGCTTCAAGAACAGTTATTCTTACATTATAATTATACTCATAATCTAAAGATGGATTATATATAATACCTGGATTCCCAAATTCGCTCACTATCCCATATGGGGGAAATAAGAAATTTGCACCAACATTCAAATTGAAATGTAGAAAATCTATTCTATTAAAATAACTACCTCCACTATTCCATGTTGGGTCACAAACAATCCATCCTATTTCAGGGACATAATATTCTACCCATGCATGCCCTAATATTGTCGTTTCTGATTCTGTTGAGTAATAATTCCATGTTTGACCTACTGAAGGCCTTGTTGACGCATAATTTGATACTACAAATCCAGTAACCTTTCTAGCAGGAATCCCTTGAATTCGTAATAATGTCACCATTAAACTAGAATATTCACTACAATCACCTTGAAGATTTTCATAAGCCCAAAGAGCACCCATTTCTTCATCTAAATATCTATTGTAAACTATATATTTTGAAACCCAATCACATATTTTTTCTGCTTTTATAACGATAGAATCATTAACATCCACAATATTATTTGAGAGTGTAATTAAATCTGAGTCGTCTCGTTCATAGAATTGTTCAGAATTATTACAATATAGTTCAAACATCTCATCAGAAGTATCATAAACTCCAATATCTGCGGGTTCAATATCCTGGAATGTAATTGCATTTAGTTTAACAATATAACGTTGATCAAATGAAATACTCTCATCAGGCGATAGAGTTGCATTAAAGGAATCATATGTATTGTTGAACTTATCATGATGACCTTCCCTTATATCACTCGGAAGAATATTACTCGACATCTTACTGTAGTTCAATGTACTCTCTTGATAGGGAGGGCAATAACGAGTTAGAGAGGAATTTGGCATACGAGTATTGAATCGTGCAAACCTAAAATAATATTGCCACATGCTATCTCTATGAGTAAATGTAAAATTAAGTACTACTTCATAAGTTACATCTTGAGTAATATTGTAATGAGATACACCATAATCAGGAATCGATAATTGAAGATGGTTTATTATTGTATTAGATGGTGTTATTAAAGACATTCCCATTGACGTTATTGATGGAAAAATAAGCAAGCACAAAAATATAAAAGAATA
>JBHLNL010000062.1:0-17157 GCA_048941605.1 Promethearchaeota archaeon
CTTTTTATTCTTTCGATAACAGCTCCTTCAGCAAGGATTAAAGGATTTTCTGAAATTAATTTTCTTAACATAATTCCATGCCTTCCTTACTTTAAGTTTTACTATTTAATTTTAGTATATTAAAGATTACCTATATTTTAATATGTTTGTGGATTTTCCATGTAGAAGTCCAGCGATTCTGGATTTCTCAATGCACCTCGATTAGCAACTTCCAAGCCATGAATAATTTTAGTGACTGCAATTTTGACTTTTTTGTTGCTGAACGTATAAGGAATGCCGTCTGGAGGGGTATAAAATATTAACAACGTTAGATACCTATTTAAATTTCCCTCATTATATAAAAGAGATAATTATTAATTTATATTAGGTTATACAAAAAATCATATCAGGAAAAAAAGATACCAAATAAGCAATAATCCTGATTATTTAACTCCGTTAGAGGTTTTAAAATCATTTTTTTTTAAAAAAAATCTTAATATTTTAGAGTTGCTACAATTAAACAGTCTATATTATTATTATCATCCAACACGGAATAATTTTTTAAAAAAGAGACTTAAATACAAAATATATCATCATTCAATCATTATGCAGATTGAATGGAAAGAAAATGAAGTATCAAAAATAGAAAAAACATATAAGAGTTTAGAATTAAGTGAAGAAGAACGCAATAATATAAAATTTTACGGAGATTTTGTTGCCAATTTTATCCCATTACCATCAATGGTAATTCAAGGAATTTTCAGTTTTTCAATTAGAGATTGGGAACAAGCACATCCAGGTAAACTTTTTGCAGCAGAAGCTAGAGGTCCAAATGGAGTTCAAGTAGCTAGTGAGATGAACGATTTTGTTAAGAAAAGATTAAAACTTTTGTTAAGAAATCCTATGGATCATGAAAAAGTTGAAAATGGAATTAATACTGCATTAAGGAAATTTGCAGAAATTGGGGCAAGTGGAGCAAAATAATCCTAATATTAGGTTTTACTTAATTCCAAATAACCTTGACCATCATCAGTTACTTTGAAATTTAAATCTATTTTTTTAATTTTTTTTTCAATTTCACTAAAACCAGCAGATTCTAATAACATCTTTACAAATGTTTTAAATAGCACAGATAAATTTTCTATACCTATCCAAAATAAAATTTCATTAGGGTCAAAGGCAAAGTTAAATAAAGAACAAATACCCTCCAAAGCCCTATTTAAATCATTTAAGCTCAAATTTATAGATTTTATTGAGGTTCTATTCATTTTAATTTTTTCAAGTTCTTTTTGTAATTCTATATGTTTATATTCTAAAGCTTTTTTCTGGGTTATATCACTTAATACCGAAACGAATCCTTTTAGTTCTCCCTGATTATTAAAATACGATTCAGTGTGAGTGAAAACCCAAGCAAAATTTCCATCGCTTTTTTGTATTCGGAATTCTATATTTTCTTCTAAATATGATTTTCTTTTTTTAACTCCTTTTTGAAAAAGATTTTTCAAAATTTCTATATCATCTGGATGAATGTATTCTAGAAAATTCATTCCAATGTGAAGCTTCAAATCACCTAATATGTTTTTGTAATAAGGAGTGAAAAATTTTATCTTTCCATCAAGTCCAACCATCAATAAAGGAATTTTAACGCTTCTAAGTATATTTTCAAAAATATTTGAGTCTTTAAATTCATCGTCTATATAAAAATTAAGTTTTTCCATTGTTAATAATTAAAAGAAAGTCGATATAAATTTTTGTTAAAAGAAAAATTTGTAAAATAAAGATTTAAACCAATATGGAGTTTTAGTATAAAAAAAGAAAAAAAATTAGGATTGAAGCTTATCTTTCATTTCCATATAGTAATCTAGAGATTCTGGGTTTCTTAGGGCGCCACGGTTAGCTACTTCCATACCATGTATAATTTTAGTCACAGCAATTTCAACTTTTTTATTACTAAAAGTGTAAGGAATCCCATCAGTTGGTGCAGCATATATTAACTTTGGCACATGTCGTGGACTGGTTTTTTCTCGAATTGTTTGTTGTATTTTTATTTTTAGCTCATCTGTTAATTCATAACCTTCATTTAATAGAACGAACATAACAATACGAATATCACCTTCCCATTGTTGCCCGATTACCAATGAGTCTGAAATTTCAGGAAGTTGTTCCACAACATTATAGATCTCAGCAGTACCAATTCTTACACCAGAAGGTTTTAACACAGCATCGGATCGTCCCCAGAAAGTTATCCCTCCCGTATCACTATGAATTACTATATAATCTCCATGTCTCCATACATTCTTCCCTTTATCTTTAAAAAAATCAAAATATGCAGTTTTATATTTTGTCATATTATCATCATCACCCCAAAAATACACTGGCATGGAAGGTGCGGGTGCTTCACAGACCAATTCTGCTTGGTCATCTTCAACTGGTTCAGCATTATCATTATATGCTTCTACTTTCATCCCTAAAGCTCGACCTTGAAGTTCTCCAGAATATACTGGAAGTATGGGGATTGCTCCAGCAAAACATCCATTAATATCAGTACCCCCGCTAATCGAATTGAAGTAGAGATCTTTCTTAATTTCTTTATATACATACTCAAAACCTTCGGGAGATAGTGTTGAAGCTGTTTGTGAGATTTCTCTTAATAGTGATAAATCATATTTTTCAGCAGGTTTAACTCCAAGTCCCATTAAATAATGAATAAAAGCAGCACTAGTTCCAAAAATTGTAATTCTATGTTTTTCTATTAACTCAAAAAAGCTAAGCGGTTCTGGATATAGAGGATTCCCATCATATAAAAATATAGTTGCACCTACTGCTAGAGCACTAATCAACCAATTCCACATCATCCAAGATGGTGCAGTTATATAATTTATAACATCGCTCCTTTTACAATCAGTAGAAAGAATAAGCTCTTTCAGATGATTTATAAGAACACCACCTCCACTTTGAACCATACATTTAGGTTTTCCTGTAGTACCTGAAGAAAACATTATATATATGGGATGTTCAAAAGGTAATTGTTCAAAGTTTAATTTTGGATTTTTATCTTTAGAAACAAAGTCTTCCCAATTTACTGCTTTAGGTATATCACTTACATTAACTTTACCATTAGAGACATAGGATACTACAACTACTTTTTCAATTGATGGAATAGCGTTTACAACAGCTTTAACATTATCTCGTATATCAAAAACTTTATCTCGATAATAATATCCATCAACCGTAAATAGTATTTTTGGTTTGATTTGTCCAAATCTATCAATTACAGCACTAGGTTGAAGTTCTGCCCCGCATGAAGCCCATATTGCTCCAATAGCTGTAGTTGCCAACATAGCAGTAGGAGTTTCAATTAAGTTAGGAATGTAAGATACGACACGATCTCCTACTTTAATATCTGCTTCCTTAAGTGACTTAGCTAAACGAGCTACAATCTTGTTTAATTCGGCATAAGTTATCTTTTTTGAAACCTTTGTCTCACCTTGAAATACAAAAGCTAACTGATCATCTTTATACTTTAGAAGATTTTCAGCAAAATTTAGCTTTGCACCAGGGAACCATTTAGTACCAGGAAATTTGCTTAAGTCTTCAACAACTTTATCATATGATTTCGAAGCAATAATTTCAGAAAACTTCCACATTGCCTCCCAAAAATCTTGGATCTTCTCAACAGTCCATTTATAAAGTTCTTTTCCATTTTTTATTTTTTGCCTATATTTTTTATTAACAAATTCAATAAAACGAGTTACTTCTGCGTTCCTAATCCATTTTTTAGAGGGTTCCCATAGTTTTTTAAGCTCACTACTCATAGTTCTCACGATTTATATCTAAAATATGATAATTAAAAATTGATTTAAACTATTTTTGATTTTAAAATGTATTAATATTATTGCATAATAATCATTAGAATAAGAATTAAACGTTAAAAGATAAAAGTATTACTAACGCTTAGAAGTTAATAAAATGTATGAAGAAATTCTTCCATTGCTTAAATGTCCTAATTGCTATAAACCATTAAATCTTATAGATTCAGTACTAAAAGATAGTGAAATAATTGAGGGAAAATTAACTTGTAATTGTGATGGGAATTGGGAGATAAAGGATGGAGTTTTAGACTTCAAAGTAGAAGAACAAGAAAGCGTAAATAGGTGGAGTGAATTAACTAAGGCGATGTCATTTGAAGAATTAGATGAAATGATACTGAATTACACTCCAAATAATCAAAAAGAACTTTCACTTAAAAGTATAGAAGATATTATATATTACCTCAATTTAAATAAACCAAAAGTAGTTATTGATATTGCGACTGGAAGAGGTAGTTTATTGAACGAATTAGTAAAGAAGTTAAAATATGAATTTCATTTGGTATGTATTGACTTAAGTTTTGTTGTTCTTAAAGCTGATAGAAAAAAGATAAAAAAATTCAATCCAAAATTTAATGTCAGTTTTATATCCTGTGATGCGACAAACCTACCTTTTTTTGATAATAGTTTTGATTTAGCTGTATCATTCATGGGAATTTCCAATATGAGGGATTTGATTTTCAATGCTTTGAAAGAAACTTATAGAGTATTAAAACCTAACCACCATTTTTTAAATAGTACTCTTATTATTGAACTTAATTCTAAAGGTTATGAAAGCCTAAAGGAAGTTGTGGGTCTTCAAGTCTTAAGAATATATAATAGATATTTGGCAAGAAATGAAGTATCAAGCTTTCATAAAGAAGCTGGATTCAGAGAAGCGGAATTTAAAATGATGGGTCAGAGCATTGGTCAAAAGAATGAATTAGACCTTTTACCTTTCGAGGGAGAATGGTTTGGTATTGGAAATGTATATGCTAAGAAGTAATTTTAGCTTACTTCATTTGAATCTAAAAATAATTATTCATTTGCTTTGTTTCTGTATCCGACATATTCGCAAACCTTTGCTAACGCATTAACAGGTCGATCCCATAATTTAAAAAGTATTGCTCCATTATTTCTAAGTCTCTTTGACCATGGGCTATTATAATTCATGGGATTGACATATAATATTGGTATAGAATATTTTTGACAATTAGCCATAGTTGGTTGGAGTAATTTTTGAGCTAAGTTGTCTATAACCTCGTTGGGTTGATGCTGAAATTCAGCATTTTTAGCAATTTGATCATATTTAAGATATTCGTCTAAAACTTCTTGAAATCCAACAACTCCATATTGAATTATTGCATCAATTTCTCCGGATTTCATTAAAATCTCAGGCAACTTAATGTAAAAATATGGTAAATCCATATCGAATGTACAATCTACAGGGTTCTTATAGCTTGCTGTGGGAGGTGAAGCGTTTTTCAATTCATTTTGAAGATTTTCTGAAAATTCTGGGACTATTAAGTTATGCTTCTCAGCCATATTCGCGATCATTGCCCCGGGTCCACCTGAATTGGTTATAATTCCTAAGCGATTCCCTTTAGGGATTATTCCTCTTGAAAAAATGATAGCAATATCTAAAAATTCTTGAACATAATCTGTTTTTATTATACCAACTTCTTTAAAAACACCTTCATAAATTCTAAAATTACCTGCAATAGCTCCTGTGTGACTTTGTAAAGCTCGATTGCCAGCCTTAGAACCACCGACATAAATTGTTATAATTGGTTTTTTTAGTGTAATTTCTTTTGCTAATTCTAAGAATTTTTTTCCTCTCTTTATTTCTTCAATGTATAACCCTATAATTTCTGTATATTTATCATCTTTATAATATTCTAAGCAATCTACAATATCAATATTTGCTTCATTTCCAACAGAAAGAGATCTACCCAAACCTAAATCTAAATTTTCAGGATCATACCATATATGGCACGAGAGAGTTCCGCTCTGTGAGGCAATTGAGAATTTACTTCTTTCAAGATTTTCCCAAATAAAAATATTGAATGATTTATTCTGTTCTACTGGTTCATACCAGTTATTATAAACTCCTAAACAATTAGGACCTATAAATCTAATTCCATATTCTATTGCAATATTATTGATCTGTTCTGTAAGTGTATTTCTACGGTCTCCAATTAATTCACGAAAACCTCCAGAGATTAAAACTATTCTTTTAACTCCTCTTACTCCACATTCTTTAAAAATTTGAGGAACTAGTTTAGCTGGAAGTACAATAACTACAAGATCAGGAATTTCCGGAACATTCTCAATGTTTTTATATGCTTTAAAACCCATTACAGATTCTAATTTCGGATGTATCGGATAAACGTTTCCATCGTAACCAGACTTAATTAAGTTCATAAGTTGGAGCCCTGCTAAAGAATTACCTTTATTATTAGCTCCATAGATGGCAATGCTTTTTGGGTTTAAAAATCCATGTAAAAAGTGAGATTTATTCATATATCTTCCCTTATATCAAAAAATATAGCATGGTTTTAAAACCTACATAAGTAGATAATAATCTATAAATGAAATTATAATATTAGAGATAATTATGCCTAAGATTTTTGAAGGATTAAGAATACTTGATTGTTCTCAATTTATTTCTGGACCATGGACAACTACTTTTTTCGCTGACCAAGGAGCAGAAGTAATTAAAGTAGAACCACCTCCTTTTGGTGAAGCTTTTCGCTTGTTTATTTTATATGATAAACCTACTTTTCCATTATTTTCAATTTTAAATAGAGGAAAAAAATCAATTTCATTAGATTTAAGAATAGAAGAGGGCCAAAAGATTTTTAAACAATTAGTGGAAAAATCAGATGTGATAGTTGAGAATTTTGTGAAAGGAACAATGGAAAAATGGGGTTTAGGATATGAAGTATTAAAGAAAATCAATCCGAAATTAATTTATGCAAAAATTTCTGGTTATGGAAATGAAGGCTTAGATAGATATACTCAGAAAACTGCTTTTGATATTATTATTCAAGCTCAAGCAGGTATTCTTGACGCTCTTGGTTTTAAGGAAGGTCCGCCAAGATTACCTATAGCAGATTATACTGCAGGGCATATTGCAGCAATCGGGATAAGTCAAGCACTATATTATCGAGAAAGAACAGGGGAGGGACAATTCATAGACATCTCTATGCATGATATTATGTTTGCTATTAATATAAGAGCTCAAGCAAAAGAATTTATTCCAAGAGCTAAGACTATTGATATAGGAGCTAAATATTTACCTATTTATAATCAATATCACTGCAAAGATGGATTAATTGCCTTAACGACTTTAACTGAAAAACAATGGGTTCGTTTATGTAAAAATGTGTTAAAAAAACCCGAACTTGTTAAAGACTCTCGGTTCGATAATATAATAAAAAGGTTTGATTATGTTGAAGTTTTAGATAAGATCATTGAAGATTGGAGTAGTAATTTAACAAGAGACGAAGCTATTAGGCAACTAGAGGATGTAAGAATTCCATGTGGTAAAACTTTAAGAATCGATGAAGTTCACAATCATCCAAACCTACGAGAAAGGGGGATGTTATGTGATCAATTTGATTTCTCAAAGTGGGGAGTTGAAAAAGCTACAATCCCTAATCGTCTAATCAATTTTTCGGATACTACAGGTTCTGTTGAGGCATCAGGACCCGAATTCGGAGCACATAATGAAGAAATTTATTGTAGTTTGCTCAGTTATGATAATGAAGATCTAAAGAATTGGAAACGTGAGAAAGTTATCTAGAAAGAATAAGAAAATAAGAAAAAGGAGTATGAATTTTAATATTTAAAAAAATTATTTAAAATAATTATTTTTATAAAAAGGTTATTCAAAATGAGTGATGAAGGAGAAGAAAAAGAAAATTTCATAGAAAAATTAAACAAACAATTTACTGATTTTGTTGGGAGTGTTTTTGGCGAATCAGGCAAAGATTTTATCGAAGAGACTTCTGAAAAAATAAAAGAGTTCAGTTCTGGCGCTATTGAAAAATTCATGGAATTTAGCGATGATATTATTGAAAAACTCAATCTAAATGAAAATGAACAAGTGATTAAAGCTCGCGATAGCGTAGAAGATTTATTAAAACAAGCAGGACTCCTAAAAGAAGACGAGGAAGAAGAGGAGTTTTAAATCACTTTATATAATTTATGATTTAATTTTTATTTCTTTATTTTAATTTTAAGAATTAGAGAACTTTAGCATTTTTTAGGAAAGATTTAATTTCTTCTTGAGTTGCATTGAACAATTCTGATATGACCATTAAAGATGTATCAACGTCCATTCCTAAACCTGTGTAATCTTGATATAACTTTATCCAAGTTTCTTTTTGAGTATATTTCTCTGGATGTTCTGCTTGGATGTGAGCCCAGTAAGGGTGTTCTAACTCCACTCCACAATATGGACAAAAACGAGATTCTTCTTCACTCATAAAATTAATACCTAACCTTATGAATTAAAATTTTTTTTTTTGAATAATTGTTATAACCAATATTAGTATAAATAATTTTTAATTTCAGTAAGTTATTATAGTTGAATTTAAGGATTTTATTTTATTATTTATTCCCAATTACTTATTAATTCTTCTTGTGTAAGTTGTCTTATTTCATTTACAGCCCAGATTACAAAGTGATAGCATTTTTTACTCCATATCTCATTTTCTCGATATTCCATTATTGATTCACGGGTATTAAAATCAAAACCACAAAGTTCTGAACATACAACAGTACCAAATTTTTTCTCAAATTCCCTGGCAAATTCTGATGCTTTTAAAGCTACTGGTATCATTAAATCATTGTCCATTCTTTCATGACCCCCCATGATAACGCCTATTGCTGCACAGCCCCCACATACTGCACCACAAGCCCCTTTCCATCCTTTCTTAGATTTATAACCACCAAATCCTGCAGCTAAAGGAATTGCCAGATTATGAAATAAGTAATTATCAATTTCCAAAATATCTAAAACACTTGTTAAAGTTAATTCTGCGCAGTTAATACCCTCCTTTAGATTAGGTAAAAATTCTTTTAATTCCTTTAGCTTTTTATCAAACCGAATATTGATTTTTTGCATTTTATTTTAACTCGTTCTTTTTCATAAAAAAAAATCATTTAGTCTAAAATTAAATATGAAAATAGATATTAATTTTTTAATAATAGCTTTTAGAAAGATAAGTATTAATTAATAGCGTAGATTCCAAATTGAAAGAGCTTTATGAATTAGGTTTTGTATTTCGAGGGTTTGTTTTAGTTAATCATATATTGAAAGAATTGCCTGTTCAGAAAGAGAGTGGAATAAACAAGGATCTTAGAGGTGCTTTTATTTCTGCTATTAATACTTTTGTGGATACAGCTTTTAATAAGAATTCTATAGAATATTTAGAATCAGGAAATATTTTATTTATTTTTAAAGTTGCTGATATTCAATCTGAAGATAATCGTAGTAAAGAACCTATTATTGTATATGGATTGGTTGATAAATCAAAGAAGAAATCTGAGAGATTGGTCAGAAAATTTTTTGAAAGAGTAGATCCCGTATTGCAATTATTTATTCAAAAGTATAATAATGCTGATTTCACTGAATTAAATCAATTTGAGCCTTTTCAGAAGGTTGTAAAAGATTTTTTTATTAAGAAAGAGACCAACCCTTAGGCTTAGCTCTGGAATATTGTATTTTTCCTTGTTCTTTTAATGAATTAATCTCATCTTCGATCTCAACATCTGAGAATCCCTTATTCTTAATATCATTTACAAATTGAGCTTTTGTCGGCACTAATTTTACTTCTTTTAAATAATCAATGATAACCTCTCTTAATGCCCCCCTAATGCTAACTTTTTCTTTAGAAACAGCTTCAGTCCCTAAAGCTTTTACCAGTTTCTCCTTTTTTGGCTTAACAGGTTCTTCAATAACTAATGGTTGTACTTTAGGTTTTAGTTGTTCCTCAATTATAATTTCAGCTTCAGCTTCTTTAGGCATTTCCTTCTCAATTTCTTCACTAGGTAAGCTCCAAACGGGATAACTAATCTTTTCGAATATAACAGATTTTTGTGTCTTTAAAAGTGCGAATTCCTCTAATATTTCATCCTCTGAATACCCTAAGTCTAATAATTTTTTCATTAAATCTTTTAAATGCCCTTTTTCTTGTAAAAAATTAAAAATATATTCTCTAATATTAGTTGGAATATCTTTTATTTTCTCGATTTCCTTAATTAGATCTTCTTTTCTACTTATTTTCATCTCAGGAATTTGCATTTTTTGAGGAATATCAAGAATTTGTTTTTGCCCCCATTCAAAATCGGTAACATTTCTAATTCTACGATCATAACCTCCAAATATGATATGCTTTACATTCTTTTCTTCTTCCGTAATGCAGCATACATTCTTAATAGAAGTAGATACTTTAGTTTTCCATTTTAATTCGAATTCATTTGAATCTAATAAAGGATTATGAAAGACTTTTAAAGAACCATCAGCGCATCCTGCAACAATTTCGTTTGCATTATCACCGTCTATATCCTCGACTAATAATGAAATTGGACGTCCCTCTTCAGTATGAATCTCTTTAATGATTTCTCCTCCACTGGATAAAATTTTTATGAATGAATCGTCAGTGCTTAGGAGTATCTCATTAAATCCATCATTTGTTACATCTCCAACTTTGATATCGTTGATCTGAGTGTTAAAATTATTTTGCCATATAATATCTAATATATTATCCTGAAATTGAACTAATTGAACTAACCCATTCTTTGTACCAATCAATAATCCATATGTAGGCTCATCATCATCTGGTAATTTTAAGAAACCCATTGTACAAGCTGTAACCCAAGAATCATAATATAATACAAATTTTGGCTCTTTAGCTTTAATATCATCGAAGATTTTAAGAGTCTTATCATCACTTCCAAAGATGAGCTCAATATTCCCATCTCGAGTGAAGTCTCCCGCGATACAACAGTTTATCCTTTTTGAGGCTTTATAACGCATTATCCCCGCGAGTTTTTTCTTCTCTACATTTATTTTTAAAACCATGAAATTCCCATCACCAGCTCCTACTAATACCTCATCACACCCATCTCCATCAAGATCAATACAATAACTGCATCTACACCATCCATCAAAAACTCTTTCATCAACAATATTCATTTGCTCATCTGTTAAATAAAGAGTTTTATCGTGTCCACCAAAAACTAAAAAATTTTTACCGTTACATTTCAAAACTGAGCACGTGAGTACTGCATCTGGACATTCAAACATCCAATTAAGCTGATAACGTTTTCTTAACATGGTTTCTCAAGAGTTAATTAAAGAACTAATTAAATTAAATTTCATTATTTATTCATTTAATAGTTATCCCTAAGTTTATTAAACTATTATTGTAAATATAAAAAATAAAAAAAATAAAAAATGCTTTTTAGATTTTAAAGCGCTAATTGGGCATCTGAAGGTGAATATTTTCCCTTTCCAGTTATTTCATATGTTATTTCTAATTTATCTCCTGCTTCTAAGAGATCAATTTCCCATTTTAATGTGTCTTCCCCAACTTCATCAGTTATTTCAGGAGTCATAGAATACGAACCGTACTCAAATAAATCAGGTACTTTATCTAAAAGTGTCAAATTAGTTAACTTAGATTCCCCTATGTTTTCAACTGTTAAGATAATTCTGTAATTTCCCAGGTCTCCAATTGCTTGTACTTCTTTACCAATTCTAAATTTCCTTCTAATGTGCATTGCCGTAATTACAGGAACTTCTGGTTTAAACTCTAACTCTTGACTTACGGGGAAAGTATTTGCAAGATATATGATTTCAGATTCAAAAATGGATTCACGTGCAGGATTTACACAATGAATAGGATATTCAAACTCTAAAGTTGAGTCTGGTTTAAACATACCGGTGCTACTATCTTTTAAATTTTTGAGATCTATCTTAAATGCTTTATCCTCAAAACTTGTAGCACCAGCGGAAACTTCAACTTCTTGTCCATCCCATAATAATTTAATTTCATCTGCTTTTGGAGGTTGATATTCATCAGAGAAATATTGCTGAACAATTGTAACCTCATTAAGTGGTGCCGAACCGTTATTAACCATTTTAAGTTTAGCAATAACATCTTTAGTTCGATATGTTGGTACTTCAGTTAAGTTATATGACATTACTCCAGTAATACTTCCAATTTCTAAAATAACATCCGATAAAGCCATGGAACCATTGACAACTGTTTGAAAATCAGGCATTACTCTGAATTCTAATTTCTTTCTAAAGGTTGGGTATTCATCACTTTCATATTGCCATTTTGTTGAATGCCATTGAGCACCACTAGGTAGCATTGGAACATCGTTAGGATCAATATCTACAAATTTCTTTGTTTCATCTTCTGGGGAATACACATCTGCATTGAAAAGTTGGATGATAAATTCTGATGAATTATCAAAAACGAGTTTACAATCAAAAATACCAGGTTCCTCATCTCTTTCAACAGTATCAACATAGAATTTATTTCTTGTATATGCGTCAAATTTATCAATGGCTAATCCTTCAGCATAAGAAGATGCTGCTTGATAGCTAACTTCTATAGTACCTGTTTTTCGTTTTTTAATATCAGTTACCCTAATATTGCATGTGAATTTACACATCACAGTATATTCAGGAACTAATTTATCAATTGTCCAAATAATTTGATTCCCCTGAATTTCCGCTCTTCCTTCAGTAGTATCTCTGATTTCTGGATTTGAAAAATCATCCGGGATATTTTTAACAACTTTCATATTTGAAACTGGCTTATCAAACAGACTTCTAATCGCTATAGCATAAGTGACAACATTATCCCTATCAATTGATATTCCATAAGACTCTAATCCTGTTTCAACAATAGTTCCCCCATCACCCCAGGTTTCACCTTCTACTTCTAATTCTTCTTCCTCTTCTTCCTCTTCTTCCTCTTCCTCTTCATCCCCAGCTTTAGGTTTTGAGGGGGGTTTGGACGAAACACCACTTTTCTTATCCTTTGCTTTTAATAACTCTTTTTCAATATCATTAATGTTTAGAACATCATCAGCATTAGGAAGTGTACTTATAAATTCTTTTACAAGTAGTTTGTTTTTAATATCCTTAGTTATTTTGAATTCTCTTGAGTCAATATTTTCTGGTGATTCAGTACCTAATTCTCTTATTGAAATATCCTTAGATTTCAAGTTGGTTGTTCCAATATTCGTAAGACTAACATCGATATCCCATAATCTATCAACAGAACTAGGATTTTCAATATTAAATTTTCCACTATGAGCAAAAGATTTAATATTGGCATCATGATCCTGTTCTACTTCTACTGTTTCGATTATTTTCACTAAAGCTAACAAACCTTCTCTGTTTCCATCCTTTAAAACGATACTACCTTCAAGCTCTCCGGTATCTCTATCGTATGTCTCAATAACGGGTGTAGCTGTGTCTCTATCAATCAACTCAACGCGTCCTGTATCCATATCCTTTCGCTTTAATGCTTCAGCTACAATTTCTTCTTCAGCCTCTGTTTTATCCCAGCCCATTCGCGCCGATGGTTTCTTTTTCTTATCTTTTTTACCCATTGTTTTCTACCAAGAATATTTTTTTTTAAATTGATAATTATTTACGATTTAATAAAAATTAATCGATAATCTAATTTTATCGTCAAACTATAAAAAATTTATCAATGAAGAGTAAGTGAATTGTGTGCAAAGGAAATATAGTTTCATTCAATTTTGCTAGAATTTGTTATCAAATTCTCTTGAAGTAAATGGTAAAATATTAGAATCTACAAATTTTTGACCACACATAGGGCAAACTATCTTATTTTCTTCTTTATTAGCATTTTGAACTCTGAAACTAAACCCACAGGCAGAACAAAGTATTATTTCGCTCATTTTCTTTATTTTAATTATAAGATTTGTTAATTATAAATTTATTGAGATCAAAATCAAGATTAAATCATTTACATTACATCCTGTGGGACCTGTGATTGTTTCAGTTCCCATTTCTTTGAAAAATTTATTTGAATCATTATTTAATAAATATTTTTCTACATCAATATTCTTTAAAATCATTTGTTCCAATACATAATTGTCAACTAAAGCACCCATCGCTTCGCTATTTCCCTCAATACCATCAAGATTCGCAGCTATAATTAAAAAATCGGAATTGAATTGTTTATTTTTCACGGTATTTAGGAAACTTAATAACATTTCTTGATTTCTTCCACCAATACCCTCTCCTTTAATTGTTACAGTTAATTCACCAGTACCAATTAAAGCAATCTTTTCAATCTTTTCTCTTTTTAAAGTATCTTCGATGTATTTGCTTAAGATTCTATGTAAAGATTTTCCGAATTCTTTAGCTTCACCAATTATACTATTAGAAAAATATTCAACTTTGAACTGTTTTTTATTTAGATAAGATTTAACTTCTTGAACTGCAGTTTTCACACTTCCAATTATATAATTATGAACATTACTGAAGCATAAATCATCGGATTTTGGATTTTCTGAAATATTCCCCGATAAACCCTGAACTAATATTTCTTTTATTGAGTTAGGAATCTTGTTTATAAGTTCATATTTTTCTATAATTTCAAGAGCATCTTTAAATGTAGTTCGATCAGGTACAGTAGGACCAGAAGCAATTGAATCCAAATCATCTCCAACAACATCTGAAATAATTAGAGAGATTATGGTTGCTCCACTTGAATTATAAATTTTTTTTGCTAAATTACCTCCTTTAAAATCTGATATATGTTTTCTCAATGTGTTGATCTCATGTATTGATGCTCCAGAGGAGAGGAGCAAGGAATTAATTTTTTGCAAATCTTTAATTTCTATTCCTTGTTTTGGTAATGGAAGTAAAGCAGAACCACCACCAGATATTAAACAAATAATTAGATCATTTTTAGTTGAATTTTCAACTATTTCCATCATAGCTTTAGTTCCTTTAAATCCATTTTCATTTGGAATTGGATGGGAAGCAAGATTAACAGAGATTTTACTTTTTTTAAATAATTTTACCGCATCAATATTATCTGGGATATTAATGATACCATAATAATCGATATCTTTCATTTTTAAAAGAATTTTCTCAAGTGCCAATGCCATCTCTGCAGTAGCTTTACCTCCCCCAATGATATAGAGTTTATTGAAATTGTGTAAATTATACTCATCACTTTCAATCAAAAGTTTATTATCAAGATGTTTAATTGATTTTTCTATTATATTTTCAGGTTTTACAACAAAAATTGCTTTTTCAAGTGCTTGAATTCCAATTTTTCTTAGTGCTAATCGGTTTTTATCCAAATTTTTTAATAAAAGTTGAGAAATATTCTTCACAAACATTAAGAATTCGCCAATAATTTGAAAATGTGTTTTTTACCTACCTATTAATATATTTTACTTTAAAAGAGGTTAATTTTCCATTTTTTATTACTATCTCTCTATAAGCACCAGCAGTCTTTGGGGTTCTATAACTACCTAATCCAAGGGCAGGAGTTTGAACCACAAAAGGTCTATTCGCTATTATATCTTTTGTTGTCGTATATATCTCTGAGTAATTATCATAAAAAATTGCAGCTGGGTTTTCAATTTTCTTCAATCTAAACGGTGGTGCATCATAAACTGTTGATTTTATCTTAGTATCTTCTAGTCTAAATTCACGATTAGTATGTGTATGACCAGATAAAGTTAGTATAGCATAGTTTTTACAAAATTCAATAAGTTTTTCCCAATTTGATGATACACATCCATATTTAACATTAAATACTCCATCTACCCGTGCTGCGGATAGAGGTTTTCCTAATTTCTTAATTAACGATTCTTTGAATTCACTGATCTTCCTTCTAATAAAACGACTTCCCTTTTTCTCAAATAAATTAATACTTAATTTTGTTTCCCCTGTATTTACTGGAGGGCCATGCAAAAATAGAAAAGTATTTACATCCTTACTTATTTGACTATTTATCAAGTTTTCTAAATATTGTATTTGCCTATATGAAACTCCAGTAACAGATGGATGACCAGTTATTAAATCTCTTATATTTTTAAAAGAATCAGCACCAGTATTTAATATAATAAAAAGGTTGTTTCCAAGCATAATTGAAAAATCAAGTGAAGAATTTATTTCTGATATATATCCTTTTAAAGCGGACGAGGTTTTTGTTAGAGCAGTAATAGGCGAAGCTGAAAACATTTCATTTAAGGCAATTGCCTCAGAAGCATTTAATCCGATTTTTTTATACATCTCTGCCCATGTTAAATCATAAGGGAATGGTCGATAATCATGATTCCCTAAAGTCGTAAATATTGGACAATTTAATTCCTCTCCTCTGGTGATTCCTTTATATTTTTCCTTAAGGGGAAAATTGAGGATTGTGTTTTTAAATGTCTGCCAATTGCTATCTTCATATCTGAACTCATCTAAATTACCCATTTTCTTAGTTAATTTACTTGATATCGTATAATCAACAATATCTCCTGTTAAAACTATAAAATCTAAATCATTTTTTAATACTTTCCTATTCATTAATTTTATGAATTTTCTGAATTGATTATTTGGATTTATTAAACGTTTTCTCAATGGAATTTTGACGTTAGATAATATTTTTTGTTTATCTTCTTTTTTTTTCTTAATCTTTAATTTTTTTTTCACAATATTAAAAAAATCTTCTACACTCTTCGTAATAGAGGATTCTGTCCAATTTTTTATAAGTCCATAAATCCTATCATTTCTTTCTGCTAAATGTAAATCTGTTGCATGTACAAATGAAAAATCCTTCCATTTTTGCTTTGAGATTACTAGAGAATGATAATTTATACGGCTATTGAAGCAGTTTATATCAAACATGACAAAATTACGTTCCTTTAAAAACTTCAAAACTTCCTTATTTGGAGTAAACTCAACCAATACTTTATAGAATTTACTTAATTCACCAAATACTCGATTCTTTATTAAAAAATCCTGAGGACTCAAATCTTCTATATCAGATATATTTTGTAATGGTATTATTGAAGAAATTTCAGCTTTTTTTACTTTGGGATAGATAGGGTCACCTCTATGGAGTTGAGATTTCAATTTTTTCAATTGCTCCAGATCTAGATCTTTAGCGGTTGTAATTTCTAATTTATCTTTAAGAAATTTCTTTCTTTTTTTTCTGGCTCTTTTTTCCCTCCATTTAGCAAATAATCCCTTGGTCTTTTTTACAAAAACTAATTTGTAAGACCATCTATAATCAAATAAAGGTATTAAAGAGAT
>JBHLNL010000004.1:0-64049 GCA_048941605.1 Promethearchaeota archaeon
TTCAATGCTTCAAGCGTGATTTGGAACTTGGAAAGAATTACTTGGTTCTGTAATTATACTGGTACCCTTCAAGATAACGCAACATCTTGGTTAGCTTCTCCGTATTCATTATATTACCTCTCTGATACTACCACTCCAATTATAAGCAATTATTATATTAACTCTCAATATAATATTACAGTTGAATTAACAGAACACTTTGCACCATTTTTAGATTTGTTAACTGCTATATCAAGCATTATAGTTTCTCCTTCTTCTACTCCTCGATGGACATATTTAGATTTATTAACAGACGATTTGGTTGGAACAGGTCCTTTCGTATATGAATACTACATTTATGATGTCGAAGTCGGATTTCATTCTTATTCAGATTACTGGCAAGGCGAATCAGACATTGAAGTTTTAATTTTTGCAATCGTTGAAGATGATATAGCAAGAAATTATGGATTTTTAGCACATGACTTTGATTTTATTGATTCAATTATCCCTGAGCTACATGATGCAATTTTAGCTGATCCTGATTTATTACTTTTTGGTCCATTTGAAAAGCTATGTTACTTCTATTTAGAGTTCTTTTGCGGGGATGAGAGCCACCCCGGGTTAAATATCACATGGAGAAAGGCACTACAATATGCGGTAAATTATACCTACATTATTGATGAAATTTACCAAGGTTCTGTCATAAGAGGTCCTCCTGCAGTTCCTCGTATATTACCCGGTTACAACTCTTCGGTTCAAATTATCGATACTGATATTACCGCTGCAAGACAGTTAATGATGTCAATGTACCCTGCCGAAACTTCTGGATTAGATGCAACTTACCCAGGTACTACTGAAGCAGGTTGGGCGGCTTTATCTCTTAGAATAGTTCTACTAAATAGACACTATGGTTCTACAACTAATATGTTAGTGAATCAGATTCTAGACCTAACTTTTGCACTTATTGGAGTTGATACTTTCGAAACAATAAGAACATGGGAAGAATATCTCGATACTGGTGAGAATCATCCATGGGTCATGGAAATCGCTTGGATTGGATGGTGTTGTGATTATCTTGACGCATATACCATGCTTAATCCATTATTTAGCAATTCATCTGCAAATAATTTTGCTCGTATAAATGATCCATATTTACAATCGTTATTGGAGCAGGCGCAATTAGAGCATGATGCTACAACAAGACAGCAAATCTACATGCACATTCAATCTTATCTATTTGAGATATCAACTCCTGATCACAATTGGAAATATCCACATGCACCACTTTTCGCAACTTATGGTTATTATGCACATCACATCGATCTAACAGGGTTTCAATATGATCCTAGAAGTATAGTCTATTTTTATCCTTGTGAATTACCAATTCCACCGCCATCTCCGCCAGGATCATTTATTCTTATATCAGATGCAGATAACCCTGATATAGATGGGAATTGCAACTTATCATGGACCGCCTCTATTGGTGCAGTAAATTATTCTGTTTACAGTTTCAATCATATTATCACAGAAATTAATGGTTCATTGGATAACTTAGCTTATCAGACCGCATTAAGTCCATATCCAATTACGGGACTCACTGAAGGTGATCATTATTTCATTGTGGTAGCTCATAATAACGCTGGAGATACATTATCGAATTCTTATAAAATAATCGTAGAATTTGAAGAAGGACCACCCGAAATAATCCTTGGTTATAACATAATACTTATTTGTGTCCTAACTGGAGTAATTTCGTTAATAGGAATCTATTCTTGGCATAGAAAAATCAAATAAAATTCCTTTCTTTTTATTTTTTTACCCAAATGAAAAATTTTATTTAATCCCAGTAATTAATCTCCTCATACTATCTCGATGATTTATGAAAATATATCAAAAATTAAATATATTTGAAGGAGATGATTGAAAATATCATATATTAAATTTAAAATTCCTGATAAACTAAAAGCTCAGCTTAAGAATGCTTTAGGAACTATTGCTGAGACAAGAGATTCCAAGATAAGGAAGGGAATGAATGAGGTAACAAAATCAATTGAACGTGTTCAAGCAAAATTCGTTGTAATGGCGGAAGATGTTTCTCCACCAGAAATTCTTTTCCATATTCCATTGCTCTGTGAAGAAAAGAAAATTCCTTATGGATATATTTCAACCAAGAAAGAATTAGGAAATACCGTAAGAATTAATGTATCTTCAAGTGCGATTGCTATAGAAAATGTTGGTACAGGTAATGAAGGAATATTGAATGATGTAATTAAAAATTTAGAACAAATAAAGAAATAATTTAAGTCGGTGAATATATTTGGTTAAGCTAGATAAATCTAAAGGAGCCACAGTCCAGGATCTGTCCATTCCAGCTCAAGTAATTCAAGTTATAGGACGAACTGGGCTTACAGGCGAAATCACTCAGATTAAAGTAAGGATTCTTGAGGGACCTGATAAAAACCGAATTTTAACCCGAAATGTAAAAGGTCCTGTAAAAATGAATGATATTGTTATCCTACGAGAAGTCGAAAGGGAAGCAAGAAAGATTAGAGGCAGAAGATAATATATATTGGATGTTTCTTTACAAAATCTTTTATTCTTGTATTTTTTTTTGATAAAAATTTGATTAATATCAAATAAAATTAACACAATCTCTGAAAGAAATTAAGATAATTAATCCGATATTTTAAAGAGAGTGCTTCTCCTATTTTTACCTAATTTAAAATAGTAAATTACTGAAAGCATTAGCCAACATAAAAAAAGAAAAAAAAATTGAGATTATTATCATAATTTGCTTGCAACATAGTTCTTCTCACAATTCAAGGCATTTGTTAGGAATAATTTAACAATGCATTGTGTATTTTTCATTATAAAAGCACTTTTTTTTGCCTATATAGTAGTCAAATCTGTTTTTAAGCATTCTTAATTCCAATCATGATAGGTTTATGATAACAAAATTTTGAATTATGATATGCTTTCATAATTTTTGAAGAATGAAAACATTTAAATATTATGTATTTCATTTTATAATTGGGTTTCACAAGGTTTGAAATTTGAATAGGTGATTTTGAATTAGCTCAAAAAAACAATCAACAATTTTGGAAGAGTCTGAATTCATTATTATTGGTGAGATGACACATAGGGATCAGCATCATCTACGCAATTTATTAATTTTTATAATTATCTTGATATTTACTTTATCATTTTTACATTTCAATAAAATACAAAGCTATACTAAATATGAAAGGATTCAATTTGAATCATCTGGTGCAATTCTTTATGCAAATTTATATTATCCTTCCAAAGCACTAGATTTTCAACAACAAAGACCCCTAGTAATATATTGTCATGGGATTGGATCAAAGCGTGACTTTGATCTTAGGATACCAATAGAATTCACTAAAAGAGGTTTTTATGTTGTTGCACTTGATTATCAGGGTCACGGTGAGAGTGGGGGTAATATCAACAATATTGATCCTATTACAGGCATTCCTGCGTTAGCCTTAGATTGTTCAAGACTATTAGATCATTTGGAAACTTTACTTTTTTATTCAAATGTTAATATTTCTCAAATTGGCTTAATTGGCCATTCACTCGGCGGAATGGTTGTTCTTATGAATCAAGCTTTAGATTCCCGTTTTAAGGTGACTGTTGCCTTAGCTCCACTTGTAAATTTTGTTCCTCCAAAATTTGGGTTTATTTATAATGAAGATTTTATCAAGTATATCCCTGTAAACTTACTAACTGAAGAAAATACTGAAAATCTGTTAATTATACATCATGAAAATGATGAGATACTTGACTTTACTGAAAATGCCCTAAAAGCTCAGGAATTAACAAACTGTACCCTCGTTAGAATGTCAGGATTTATCATTGGAGGAGGACATCAATTATACTCTGATGAAGTTATGGTTAACTCGATTAATTGGTTTGAGATTCACTTCTTTGGTTCTTCAATAATAAATGGACCTATAATAATTACATTCTATTTAAACTACATATTAATTTTTATAAACATAATAATAATATTCATAATGATTATTTCCCTTATATCGGTATCCAGTCAAATATTTTTTAGAAAGAAAAAATCGGAGAATTCTGATTCATCTAAACATGATTTATTAGTTAGAAAATCAAATAAAAAAAAGGAGTCAATCAAAGTAATTCTTTATAGTGGAACTTTCCTATTAAACTGGTTATTATTTGAAAGATTTTTTGGTATTATTGGAATTCTTTATGGTTCATTGAGTATGATTTTTATGTATGCTTTTATAAAAATCTACATTCACTTAAAGAAACCAAAAGAAGTAAGAAATAAATACAATCTAACGAAAATCATAAAAATGCAGTTAAGATTAAAGTACCTAGTATTTACAATAGTCTGTGTAGCTTATTTTATAGCGGTTTATATGCTTTTTTCATTTTATTATCCTTTTGGATTTATTTGGCCATCAAATTTCATCGAATATTTTAGTTTAGGCTATTTGGTCTTTCCTATATTTTTATCAGTTGAATTATTACTTAGAAAAGTAATTTACCCGCAACTAATCTATATTAAAAACAAAAATAGAATTATTGTGATTACAGCAATTATGATAATAATAAGCTTGATGCTTTTAACCCAAAAATTATCTTTTTTACCATCAGTTTTATTTATGTATTTAATTTTTTTGATGGTTATTATTCAGAATACTAAAATACTCCAAAATGTTAATTCGTTTTATATAGTTATTTTTACCTCATTTACAATAATTCAAATTTTCTTTGCTACTGTTCTTTCTAATGCGATTGGAGTAAGTATTATCATATAGAAAGAAAATTTCATATGACTTTATAAATTTGTTCCAAGATACTTTGTATATGTTTTACACAATTTGCGAAGATTTACTTCTATATCAACAATTGACATTAAAACCAGCAAAATATTCGAATTATGAACTAAAACTTCATAATTATTTTTATAATAAGACACAAATTGACCCCTCATATATCATTCTCATTAAAAGTGAAGATGTAGATTTCATTTTCTTTTTCATTAAACAGGATCAATATTTTCAAGCAAAAAGTTATTTGAATTCGATGAGGAATAACATCAAACATAAAAAAGTCATGATAATTCGATTAGATAATATTCTAATAAACTTGATCTTTAACTTATTTCCTGATCTTTGTATAGATGATATTGAAATTGAAATTAATAAAACAAAAGGAAAATATGAAGTTTCCATTTGCTTTTTGAGAGAATTAAACATTTACCATATAGCAGTGGGAGAGCGTGGTTGCTACATTAAAGCAGTAAATAAGTTGATGGATAAACATATTATATTTGAAAATAGTCAGACTCCTTTAACAATTAAATGCCGGGCAACAGGATAAATTTAGAATTTTTTTTCTAAAATCTTGCTTAATTCAGCAATTAACCAGCATAACTCGTCATAAGTTGATGAAGATTTATATATTTCTTCATATTTTTTCTTTATATCTTTTTCTGAGGCTTTACCTTTGCCTTTCAGGAAATCTAGTTGTAGATTTGCGAGCTTTTTGCAGAGATCTTCATAGGAATAGTTTTCTTGAGAAATTTCATGAGTTAATAAGGCTATTTCTGCTTCAAAATCAGGATCAATTCCCGCTTCAATAAGTTCCATAGTATCTTCATAATCAATTTCTAATTCGGGTCTTTTCTCAAAATATTCTCCCGATCTAAAACCTTTCTCTAAAATGTCCATTATTGCTAAAAAGGGACCAAATTCTTGACTTTGGTTGATAATTTGGATTTTTACCGTTTTATTTTTCTGTTCTTTGAGTTTTTCAGTTCTCCTTATGCTTAAATCTTTCTTTTTTTTAGACGTTTTAGAGCCTATCCATAAATATAAAGTTTTAAAATCATCAATTAAAAAGACTTTATTTTCATTAAAATCTACTTTAGAAACCTTTCTTAGAGCTCCATTCTCGCTAATACTATATAAAAGCATTATAGTTCTGTGAATTCTTATATATAATATATTAAAAGTAAGTAAATTATTGATATAAATTTTTATTACAAGTAAATAAGTAAAAAAGGGGATCTAAAGTCCTTCTTCAACCTTAAAATAATCCAATAATTTAAGGTTGTTGTATTCCTCGTGAAGGAAATCCCTAAGAGCAGTCCGAATTGCCTCTGACCTTGATGCAACAATTTTCATACCGATAAGTTTTTTAATGTTTTCATCATAAATGTCGGGCAAATTTATGGTGATATTAACCATTTTCTTCTTTTTTTTCTTTTTATCGGTATCCACCATTTAACTAACTCCAAGATTTTTTGTTTCTAAAATTCTCTAATTTCTAATGATAAAAGTGAATTAGAAAGAAGATATATTCTTTGCCCTTAATTATTCACTCTTTTCCAATATAATATTATAAGTTAAGTATCTATATAAAGTTGCTGGGGTATTTAAAGCCATCTAATTCATTTGTAAAATAATTTTGATTGTTTAATTATGTAGATGAACATTTAATACTACAAATTAATAGTCTAGTTGAAAAATTTTTATTACGTATGTAAGATCTCTCGAATTATAGGTAGTGTAATAAAATAATAAAATTTTATAAGCGTTCTTCGGGTTTAACATATCTTCCTCTGGTTGCAATGACTTCAATGTTGCTGATGATTTGATTATACTCTGAAAAGTTAAAATTTTTATATTCTGACTTATAACCTTCGAGAAATGCATTAAAACAATATTCAAAATCATTCCCATGAGATGAAATCAATACTCTCTTAAACAAGTGAAGATCTACACTTTTATCTTCTATATTATCAGAATATTCATTTAAACCAAAATCGATGAGAAAAATAGATTCTTCTGGAGTAACTATAATATTACTTGTAGTAATATCTCCATGGATATGACCATTTAAATGTAACCTTGCTATCATTCTGCCAATTTCATTCAAGTATTTCAATTTTCGACTATCATCTAAATCAGATAAAATGTCTTTTAACTTAGCACCTTTTATATATTTCATTACAATTGTAGAATTATGAGAATCAATTTCAAAAACCTGAGGTACATTAATCCCATAATTTTTTACTCTAATCAAAGCACGAGCTTCGTTTAATGTCCTTTCAGTTCTAATCTTCTTATCCAAATCTTCAATACGATATTTTTTAGGTATTCTATATTTAAAGATCACTTCTTTCCCAAACCAATGTCCAAAATAGAGATTGGCTTCCGCACCTTTTCGAATGAGTTTTTCTTTTGTTATTTCAAAGTTCAATTTTATTAAAGCCTCCATGGGATGGTTATCTGATCCATTCTCTCTTTTGGTTTAATTATTGTTTCAGAAACATCATGCCCTCCTTCTGTTTTGTATCTTAAAATTCCAGTCCAACCTATCATTGCACCATTATCACCAGCATACTTTAAAGGTACAACAGCAAACTTTGCAGCATGTTCTTTAC
This sequence comes from Promethearchaeota archaeon, assembly GCA_048941605.1. Taxonomy (GTDB): domain Archaea; phylum Asgardarchaeota; class Lokiarchaeia; order Sigyniarchaeales; family SOKP01; genus Loki-b32. The sequence continues at coordinate 7,424 of JBHLNL010000004.1, forward strand.
TAATGTATTCAATCATCTGCTGCAGCCTCCTATTAGCAGCAACACCTCCGGTGAGAAGTACTTCCTTTTTTTCCGTGTGAGCTAATGCTCTTTCAGTAACTTCCGATAACATTCCAAAAGCTGTTTCCTGCAAAGAAAAAGCAACATCATTTAAATTATATTTCTTGTTAAAATCTTCAGATTCTAGTAGATATCTTGCAGCTGTATATAGTCCGGAAAACGATAAATCCATACCTTTTACTATATAAGGCAAAGGGATATATGTATGTGATTCTCTCGCTAATTTTTCAATCTTTGGACCCCCAGGATGCTGCAATCCAGCATCTCTAGCAAAAGTATCAATCATATTACCTATTGCTAAATCTAAAGTCTCACCAAAAATTTGATACCTCTCCGATTCAAAAGCACTAACAATTGTGTTACCACCTGAAACGTACAAGCTTAGAGGGTCGGTAAGATTACACACCTTTCTTCCTATTTCAATATGGGCAACACAATGATTAACACCCACAATTGGAATCTCTAAGATTTGACTTAACATACGACTAACCCAAGCTCCAATTTTTAAAACTGGTCCTAAACCAGGACTTTGACTGAAAGCTATCAAATTTATATGTTTCATAGATATTTTAGCTTCAGTAAGTGCTCTTTCTATAATTTTCATAAAGTTTTTCAAATGTTGCTCTCTGACTAAACCAGGATGAAGTCCTCCCTCCTCAGGGATAAAGATGTCATTAATTAAACTGTATATATTTCCTTCAAAATCGAGAATGCCCACTGAAAATGTATGTGCTGTAGATTCAATACCTAAGCATAACTTTTTCATTAATTTCACCAAATTTTGAATTCAGCTAAGTTAATCCTAGGGTGAAAAATAGAATTACTTGTTAAGAAATAAAACAGTTTTATTTTTTTAAGTAATTAAAGTTTCTAAAGTATAATCTAGCTGTCAATACTTTTAGTTCGTTTTCGAGGGGTTCTTCTCGTTGCTTTTGTTTTTGCTGGTCCCTTTCTTTTAAAAATGGTATATCCACATTTTCCACATGACCACCTTTTACGGATTTTAAGTAGATCTTAAAATCTATCATAGTGGTCAGCAAGGAAGAAGGAAGGGCCACACTTAGGGCATGATCTATGCGTTCTCACTAATTTATTTCCTTCAATTTTATAATAATTCGAGGAATTCATCTTAATCTTAAATTTTATAATATAATTAATATTCAAATAGATTTTTATAAGGTTGCTTTCTTTTTTTTAATTGGTAAATTTCAGTTCTTTTCTCTTTCTCAAGGTTTCGTGTTTGTATATGAAATGGTTCATAGTATTGTAGATCTTTTGAGTTTTCATAAATATATGCTTCCCCCATAGTGTAGGATGCTCCAAAATGGGTTTCAAGATTTTTGATTATAGTTAATTTCTCATTACTACCTTGCATCGCTGAAATTTTTTTCTTGATTTCCAATCTATTTGGAGTCCCAGCGCCAAAATGATCAATTCTAAATTTTAATTCAGTTCGATCGATTAATAGATTTTTCTTCTTTTCAACAATTTCTATGTTTAATGACATATTTAACGTGCTTTTTTTGTAATAGACTGTTTCTATACATTAAAGAATTTTACTTAATTATAACATTCAAAAGAATAGGTAAAAAATAAAATTTTGCTTTTTGATCTAAGTGAGATTTAAAATAAAAATAATGAATAATGATCTTTAGAATTTTTCCATCATCGTTATAGTTTTATTAACTTTTTCTTGAATGTTTTTATCGATATCAACAATTACAATTCCTTCAGGAATAATAAAACTAGAGTCTGTTATAGGTGGTTGACCATAAAAAGCGAAATTTTTTACTCCCTCAAGTATAGGAATTGTAAGTATGAGTGGCAGGATTAATAAATCCTCTTCACCATCAATAATTTTAATTAGTGTGTTTTTCTCAGATTCAATGACTTCTTTTAATAGTTTCCAGCATTCCTTATTAATAGTTCCTTGAGGATTTTGAAATTCAATAATTTGTTCGAAAAATTCTTCAAATTCCATGTCAATCTGATTTCTTTGAGTTTTTTCATCAATAATACATACTTTTATAAATTTTCTCAAGAATTCATTAGAGAGAAAATCTTTAGCAACAATATCTCCTACGATATAAAATTTTATTTCTTTACTGGTTTTTAGATAATCCTGAAAAATATTTTCTACTTGAATAAGAGTTTCTTCTCGTTTTCCAGCTATCAAAATATCTAATGGCTCAGCAAATAAGTGCCTTTTTTCTGGAGGAATTCGTAAGTTGTAATCCATTTTATTCAAGTTATTTAATAAAAAAAGCTTTAAAAATACTTACCAAATCAATAAAAAATCATCTAACTCTTAAAGCATATTTCCCTGGGAAAAAAATCTTCAAGTAGTGCGCAAACCTTGATTCTTGTGGATTAATAATTATAACTTCCCCTGTGAAATCCTCACTTAGGGTGTGAGTTTTGCATTTAGGGCAAATAGTTTCATTCTTTGTTATTAAATGACAATTCTTACAAGCTTTTTCTTTCAAATTTATTCACTTCTATTTTTAATTTTTATTCTTTATCATCATCTGATTCTTCTAATTTTGCTTTTTTTCCTTCTTTTTCAGCAAATACTTCTTCAATATCATTTTCAATCCATATTTCCTTTCCAAGAAATTTCTGTCTCATTGTTAAGCCAAGTTTTCCACTTCTTCCAGTACCTAATGAAACTGCTATAATTTTAGCTCTTACTTGATCATTAACTTCCAAGATCTTTCCAGTTTCTTTACCAATAAACCTGTTTCCAACTTGTTCATAAGAAATATAATCATCGCATATCTGAGATACATGAACCAAGCCATCTAATGGACCTAAGCGTACGAATGAACCAAAATCAACAATTTCCACCACGGTTCCTTCAACTACTTCTGAAACAGTTGGTTTGAAGGTAAGTATAGTAAATACAACCTCATGAAAGGTATTTGCATTACCAGGAATAATTATACCTTTTCCTACATCAAGTACATCTACAACTGCTATGATAAATCCATAATCTCGTGTGATAATTCCTTCATAATCCTCTGAAAGAATTATTCTTGCGCTTACATCTTTTTCTTGGTCGAATAGAAAAGGTGGGATTTCAATCTTCCCTTCTATGGTAAATAGCTTGAACACGTTAGTATACCTGTTAAAATAGTGAATTTTAATGAAGTTTAGTAATTTATAGAATGCACTAAAAAATTAATAGTTTGTGGTTTTATTATCATAAAACTAGTGAAAATATGAGTTCTTTTACTTTTTCTTAGAACTCCTATTTTCTTGTTAAAGAGAGTCGAATAGGTCTTAAATCTGCTATTTTTTGTATGCCAGATTTAACTGAAGGATCATTTTCAAGTAAATTTCTTGCTTCTTGTTCTGTCTCTACTTCAAGTATAATAAGTCCAAATGGATCTTCTGAGATCAACGTTGGGCCAGCAAGATATAACTTTTTTTGTTCCAATAAAGATTTTAGGTAAAGAAAATGATCAGACATGATTTGATCTTCTTCCTTTTTTGGATTTATGATGAAATCCTGACGATATGGTTTAATTATTGCATAAAAGCATTTCTTTTTTGACATAGCTATCAATCATTTTAATTTCTTATAAATTTAGAATTGAACTCATTTAAAGTAAAGGTTATTAGATAATTTATTGGAAATCTTATAAATATTATTTAGAATTTAATTGTTCAAACACTAGTATTATTTGAAAGATACAAATGTCAATCATTAAGTTTTATTATGAAAAAATCCAAATATGGCATAATTGGTACTTTATTAATAATAATTATGATGTTTAATCAAATTTCACTTGTTACGAGTACTGATTATACATGTGCGACTGTGATTGGCGCAGAAGCTATTTGGGAGGTAAAGACCTCCCAATTGAAACTAAATATAGTTTGATTTTTTTTTATTTTATAATTGTTAATTTGTTTTTGAAGGGAACAGACATAAATATTAATATAAATTTCTGTTTTTTAGATGGCACTATTATCGAGAAAAAAAAAAATAAATTTATGTTAGAGAAAAGAAAATGTCAATAATTATCCGAGATATGACTAAAGATGATGAATACTATGTTGGTACTTGTACCCATGTAAATGAGAATAACATTGAACGCGAAGAATCTTGTCCACGCCGTATATCTTGGCTTAGAAGCATGGAAAAACATGGATTGAGAGTTAAAGTTGCGCTCTTAGATGGTATTCATGCTGGATTTTTATATGTCATGCCAATAGAACTAAATCCTTGGAATATTCAAGGTAAAGATTTGATGGTATTTCCTTGCTTGGTTTCACATTCCAAATTTGCTAAAAAGGGCATTGGGAAAGAGTTAATAACTGCTGCTGAAGAAGAAACTAAAAGCCAAGATCGTAAAGGAATCGCAACTACTGGGTTTTTTTGGGATTTTTGGTTTATGCCAGCAGAATATTTTTTAAAATTAGGTTATAAAGTCGCAGAAAGACGTGGTTATGAAGCAATTTTATGGAAGCAATTTGATCAGACTGCAGAACCTCCTCATTTCCGAGAGGAAAATTACAATTTTAAACCCATTGAAGGTAAAGTTGTCATAGATTTATTTTGGAATAGATTTTGTTTAACTAGTGATGTTGAAGCTCAAAGAGTGCGGGAAGTAACTTCAGAATATGGAAAAGAGGTTATTCTTAATGAATTTTCCGTAGTTGATCAAAATATATTGCAACAATATGGCATTGAGAGAAGAATTTATGTTAATGGTGAAATCATTGAAGTAGGTCCAGAAGTAGAAAAAAGCAAACTTAGAGAAGCGATTGATAGTGCTTTAACTTTTTTAAGGTAGTTTTTGAATAAGAATATTTTTTTTTCCTCTTAATAACTTAGATTCCTTTAGAAATCCTTAAATATTTAATATGAATATAGGATTGTGGTGTATAGTTAAAGGACTATACAAAAGCAAATCCAATATAAAAAAGATAAAGGAGGCTATAAAAATGATTTTTATCATGTATTGGGAGCTTAATACAGATTTTGATCCATCAGAATTAGCAGGGGTTGCCCAAACGTTAATAAGCAAAAAAATCTGGCCAGTAGAAGGTACTAAAGAAATTGCGTGGTATGTTAGTACTTCTGATTATTGGGGGATAACCATAGTAGAAGCTGAAAATGAGGAGCAAATGACAGAAGTAACAGCCATGTGGAGAATTGCTAAACCAGGTATCTTTAAACTCGTTAAAACCACTCCAGCAATGGAAATTGTTAAAGTACTCCCAGTATTAATGAAATTGGCTAAGAAAATAAAAGAATAAAAGAAATGACAAAAAACTAATTCAAAACTTCCTTTTTTTTATTTTTGTAAATTTCCAATTATTTGGAAGTTTTAGTCTTATTCATTAACTTCTTCAAAAAATCTTTCCTTATGGGATAAAAGATATCAAGCATTATGAATGGTTCATCACTGATACAAGTATCACTATGAGGAGTTGAAGATGGAATATAGAAAAAATCCCCTTTGCTAACAATGCGTTCTTCATCTCCAATTTGAAGTCTTGCTTTACCGGCATAGACCATACCTACCTGCTCATGTGGATGAGAGTGTGTTGGAACTGAATGCCCAGGTAAGGTGGCATTAAGTGCCATCATCATTTTTTCATTACTTAATCCTGTGAGAATTGTTGTTTCTAATCCTTCCATTTGCATGAATTTAGGAGCATCTTCAATATTTATAAAAAATTTTCTTTTTTTATCTTGGATGTTAACCGACTCCTTTTTAATTGATTATAAAAGATTAATAAATCAACTAACTATGATCTTATTAATTATCTTATTACTATACACAATTGTTATTAAATTATTATAAGAATGAAAAAAGTGAGAAATTAATGGATAAGAATCGACCTGAAACGACTCTTTTTTTAATGCAATCATTAGATGGAAAAATTTCTACGGGGGATGTCGATGAGAGAGATCAAGAAATTGATTTTCCTAAAATTAAAGGGATTAGGGAAGGCAATTATCAATATTATGAGTTCTTATTTAGGACTGAAAGACATGCATTAATTAGTGGAAAAGTATTGGCTAAAATTGGAGTTAACTTTCGTGAAAAGGCGGATGATCATAAGGATGTGAACCAAATTATTATTGATCGTAAGCCACATCTTACTAAGAAAGGAGTCAAATATCTAATAGAATCCTTTAAGTCTATTTATATTGTAACAAACAACAAACACCATCCTGCTTTCGAATTTTCGAATGAAAAAGGATTAATTATTATCTATTATCCATCTCATATTGATTTGAAAGATTTATTTGAAAGACTTAAGCAGGAATATAAAATTGAAAAAGTATCGATACAATCAGGGGGCTTATTAAATTCCTTTTTTCTAAGACTTAAGCTTATCGATCATGTTGCTATTATTATCGCCCCTTGCTTGATTGGCGGGAAAGGTACACCTACATTAATAGATGGAGTAGCTCCTCAGACTGATGAGGATTTATTTAATATTAAAGCTCTCGAACTTAAAAAATGTGAGAAGTTAGAACATTCCTACATCTATCTTTATTATGATGTAATAAATGATACAATTTTAGAAAAAGATTAGATTAGCTTTATTATTTTCTCACAACTCCTTTTAGAATATTTTTAATTCTCTTGGTTGATCCAATAATATATAAAAACATGATCATCTTTAAGTAAAATAAGATGAGAATCACTTCTGCTACAATCATTACGATAATCTTTATAATTAACATTCATGGAAGCTCTTTAATTATGAATAGTTACAGTGGAGTAGAGCTCCTATATTTTGAGACGATTAGAATAGGACATTCTTGTAATCACGCCAATAACACAGATTATATAATTAACACTTATGATGAGTGGGAGGACTTATGGAACATCTCGTTTTCATCACACTACCCTATGCCAGTTTTACCATCTATTAATTTTACAGAAAATACTATCATGGCTACCTATTTTGGAGAAAAACCTACTAGTGGATATTCAATTATGATAATTGGAATTGTTGAAAATGATGACCAGATTATTGTTAATGTAGCGGAAGTAAGTCCTAGCGGATGGACAAGCACATTACAAATAGTTACTCATCCCTATCATATTGTTAGAACAGAAAAAATAATAAAACCTGTAATTTTCAATCATTTTGTTGCCTATTATATTGATCCATTCACTATTACCTTGGTATCTCTTTTTATAATATGTGGAATATGTGGAATAATACTTTATATTAGATTAAAAAATAAAAGAATTGGCCGACTAATTCAAAAAAACTCTAAACGAATTAAATTAGAAAGAGATTTATTAAAACACGGGTATGATCCAAAAGAAATGTTAGGTGATAATAAAGAAAATTCAAATAATAAGAAATAAATTCTTTTGTATAGTCATAGAAAAAGGCTAAATCAACTTTATTATTTTCTCACAACTATTTTTAGAATATTTTCAATTTTCTCAGTTAATTCAATAATATATATAAATATAATTAGCTTAATTTAAACTGAGATGCGAATCACTTCTACAATAACCCTTATTGTAATCTTTTTAATTAACATTACTGGAAGCATTTTCATTGTAAATAATTATAGAGTAGAGGAGCAACTATATTTTGAAACAGTTAGAAAAGGATATTTTTGTAATCATATAAATAAAGCAGATTATATAATTAACACTTATCAGGAGTGGGAGACCTTATGGAATCTCATGTTTTCAGACGTTTCTTCTATACCAACTATACCCAATATTAATTTTTTAGAAAATACTGTCATAGCTTCCTATATGGGAGAAAAATCTACTAGTGGATATGAAATTGAGATAATTAGAATTGTTGATACTGGTGCCCTGATTATTGTTCGTTTAGTGGAAAAAAGCCCTAACGAAGGAGATGGAGTATTCCCAGCATTTACTCAACCCTATCACATCGTTAAAACAGAAAAAATAACAAAAGCTATAATTATCAATCAATCTATTTCCTATAATATTAGTTCATTCAATATTAACTTGGTATTTATTTTTTTAATTTGCGTAATATGCGGGTTGATATTTTATATTAGATTAAGAAAGATTAAATTAGGATAAAATAGGAAGATTAAATTTACATTTTAACTCCAAACTTTAATAACAAGAAATATTAGAAAAAGACTAGATTAATTTTGCGATTTTTTCACATGTTCGCTTACAATCCAAAAATATTAACCCTAATCTTACATCCTTCGTTGTAGAAACAGTTAATACGGCATTGGGGCCAGCTTGTAGCACGAGGAGATAACCATCGCTTCCCTTAACATATAGCTGGTCAAATTCCCCTTTTTCCATCTCGATAACCGATCTTTCGGCTAAGGAGAGTAACGCAGCAGTCATCGCGGCGATCCTAGTCTCGTCAACTCCTTGAGGAAGCGCTGAAGCGATTGGTAAACCTTCGGCAGATACAATAGCGGCAGCTTTTACTTCGGGGATAGCTGCGAGCAATTTTTTAAGAATGTCATCTAAATTTTCAGTTGTGGGTTCCAAAGGAATCATTTTTTTGGTAATTAATAATTAGGATATATTTTGATGGTACAATCTTACTATATTATATTAGATATAATTTACTTATTTTAATTTTATTTATTTTTTTTTATTTCTTATTGGCTAATAAATTATATTATTATTTCTTTATTAATTAACTTTAGAAATTTTTGTAGTAAATTACCTTAAGCACTGTTATTGATTTTATTAAGTTTATACTTGTACTAATTATCAAAATTATTATTTAAATATTTTAGTCATTTCTATCATTGTATTAATATTTATAGGGTCACATTTTTTGTTGATTTGTTGTGAAGGAGAAATTACTAGAGAGCAGTTATTTTCTTTTGCTTTTGTTATTAATTTGACAGTATAATCTCTTACTTCTTGAGGTGTGCCAAAGGATAAAAGATTTATGTCTAGATTTCCAATAAAGCAAATTTGATTATTAAATTTCTTGAAAAGATTAAAAATATCTACTCCCGCGTTAGGTTCTAAACTCTGGATTGCATCAAAGCCTAAATTAATGAATGTGTCAATCATATCAGAAACATATCCATCAGAATGTAATATGACATGCTGCTTTTTCTGATGGATAATATTAATAATTTCTTTATAATCATCATTAAACAATTTCTGCCACATTTCTTTTGGTATGAATGTTCTTTTTTTATATCCCACATCATCTGCTATCAAAAATAAATTTACACCTAATTTTTGTAGAGTTTTAATCAAAATTCTCACATAGTCAGAGAAAAATGAAATTGCTATTTTAAGAAAGTCCAAATTTTGGTTTTTTAGACATTTAGCAAAATTACTAAATCCCATTGATTGCCAAGTTTTTTCGAATAAACCAGGTAAAGAAATTACGTAATCTAAATTTATTCTTGCGCTTGTTAAAAAATCTTTTAATAACTCTAAACTTTTCTTAGAAGGAAGGTTTAGATACTCCCAATTCTGAATTATTTTTTCATTTTTAAAAACACCATCCCACATATACCATTCTCCTTGATATATACGTCCCCAACCATCTACTCTTCTCTTATCATCTAATATATAACCCCCTTCTCCTCGTCGGAAATCCCATAAAGAGATAGCGTCAAAGCCCATTTGTTGAATTATATTATAATTCTTTTTCTTTAACATAAAGTCTATATTATCAGATTTAAGATTATATTGATCTATATATTTATCAACAAACTCTAATTCAGGGTATCCTGTGCAATACAATGGAATTTGTGCTGTTTTCTCTTTATTTAATGCTTTAAGAAAATCACTTTTAGGTTTATACATAATTAAAGCTAAACTAATTATTAGATTATAAATTATTTCAATAATTAATACAATTCTTTACAAGATTGCCTATGGACTATTGGACAATTGTTGATATTGGTTACAATGTAACTTTATCACTTTCCTTTTTTATCCTTATGGTTTTTATGTTTCGTATCGGTAGAAAAGGAATTAAAGCAAATAATAAGTATGGAGGAATTTCAACAATATTATGTGGTTTTTGTTTCTTGATTTTCGGAATTTATAATTTATTCTTCAGATTTTTTGTTTATCCATATAATGGATTTATGGTGTGGTGGATAGGTATGAATTTAGTTATCGCACTAATTTTTTCCAAGTTGATAAAGAGAGCAACATATAAAATTAGTCTAGAAAATGAAGATTCAAAATTGGAGAGTGGAAAAAAGCCAGTCTTAAGAAGATATGTTGAGCGAATGACTCAGGAAAACCCATATAGTGATAATATTACTTTTAAAATGGAAGTAATAAGAAAAACTTTTCATCTAATGGGTTTGCTTCTTGTTTTAGCATATTTTGGTTTTTTTAATCTCCTTTTTCCAGTAACTCGTATAATTAGTGATAGTGTTATTGATTTAATTCATAATATTCAACCTGCCTATGAATTAATTTGGGGACCAATTGAGTTATTCCCATTTGGTATTGGAGATTTTGAAGCGGTAATTTATCTTACAATGATGGCTTTAATTGGAGCTTTAATGTTTGCTATAATTTCTGATTTAATTAGAATAATTTGGGGTCCACAATATTCCATTTTCAATTTTTTGACGAGATCGATGTTAAGAAATAAAGAAATAAATGCTACAGGTCCACAGATTTACATTATTACAGGTTTTGCGTTTTCTTATATGCTATTTATGGCAGGAATAATCAATATTTTATCTTTTTTTTCAGGAGTACTTATAGCATGCCTAGCTGATGCAGCAGCCGCACTAATTGGACGAAGATATGGAAAGCATAAAATTAGGGTTAGAAGTAGGGATTATAAATCACTAGAAGGCTTTCTAGCAGGAACAATTGTTGCTTACCTTATAGGTTTAATAATTGTAGGGCCAATTTATGCAATTATAGGAGCTTTAGTTTTCTTTTTAACTGATTATTTACCAATATATACGGCGGACAACATTTTAAATCCAATTTTTATTCCTATAGGGATACAGCTTTTTATATTTTTATTAGGATTACCAGTAGGATGGTTTTGACTTTTAAAATGCGGAAATTAATTGATGATTTGAAAGATATAAAATTGGCTATTTTTGATTTAGATGGAGTAATCTATCGTGGAGAAAAATTAATCCCTAATGTAGATAAAATAATCAAAGAACTTAAAGAACATTCTATAAAAATCGTATATAATTCTAATAATTCTACCGCAACAAGGCAAACTTATGTAGAAAGATTAGGAAAATTCAATATTGAGAGTGATATATCAGAATTCTATACGAGTGCTTCAATTACATCTGCTGAAATAACAAAAATAAAGAGAAATGCGAAAATTTTTGTGATTGGAGAAAATGGTTTGAGATCAGAATTACAATCCTTAGGTCATGAAATTATAACTGAACCCAAAAATTACAAAGACATTGACTTTGTAATTGTTGGGTTAGATCGTGATTTTACATACAATAATTTAGCAATTGCTCAAAAATGTATTTTGGAAGGAAATGCTCAATTTTATGCCACAAATGCAGATTCAACCTTACCAGTTGCTCGTGGTCTTAAACCTGGAGCGGGTGTAATGGTGACTGCATTAATAACTTGTACAGATAAAAAGCCTATTAGAATATTTGGTAAACCTGAACCTTTTGGCATCAGAATGATAATAAATGACGCAGGATTATCTGCTGAATATGTATGTATTTTTGGGGATAGATTGAATACTGATATTTTAGCTGGAAATCGAGCAGGAATAAAAACAGTTGCAGTCCTAACTGGAGTTACTACATTAGAAATGATTAAAGATTTAAAAATTAAAGCTGAAAAATCAAATGAGATTGATAGGAATTTAATTCCTGATATAGTAATTAATAGCTTAGATGATATATTTAAAAAGTAGAATTTCTTTATTACATTAAACCTGCTTTTATCATCATCAATCGACTTATTTCTTGAAAAATATCTCCCACATTTTCACCACTTTTCGCAGAACATTCTAAATAACCATATAGATTATTTTTTTTTGCTAATTCAAATGCTTCTTCTCTGGAAACCGCTCTTTTATATTCAAGATCTATTTTACTCCCCACCATAAGAACGGGAATTTGGCTACTATCCCCTTTATAGCCCATCTTAAAAATTTCTATCCAATCGTTAAAATTTTTGAGGCTAGTATATCTAGTTATATCAAACATAAAAATTCCTCCAGATGCTCCTACAACATAACTAGGCATTAGAAATCTAAATCTATCTTCACCAGCAAAATCCCATATTTGCAAGCTAACTCGTTTTCCATCAATATCAACTTTTTTTACATGGAAATCTACACCAATGGTAATTACACTGTCGCTTTTAAAAACACCTGTTAGATATCGGTTAATTAAAGTGGTTTTACCGACTCCTCCATCTCCGAAAAAGACAATTTTAAACATCGCATCAGCCATCTTTTGATTCCCCATGTAAATTGATATAGATTAGTAATTAATATATAATACGAGTTATCTTTTTTACTTGACTTTGTTTGATATTAACTTCTTTTTATAATTATAATATATTAGATTTTTAAAAATAATTGGTTTTAGATACCTAATAATCTCAAATTTAAAATATTTTTTACAATTTATATGATGAAATATTTCTAATAAGAAAAATATTTAGAGGAAATAAATAATGTCTACAAAAGTTAGTATTATAAACGTAAAAGATTATGAATCCATTCCCAAAGCTGTAGTTGGGGCTATTAAGTTAATTGAAGACAATTTTTCGTTTGATCTTTCCAAATCTAAACAAATTCTTTTGAAACCGAATTTACTTAGAGCTAAGAAAAATGCATGTACTCAGCCTAGTTTTGTTGAGGGTGTCATCTCTTATTTAAAAGAAAAGGGAATTGCTATGGATAATGTCTCTCTTGGAGATTCTCCGGGTCAACAAGGAAAAAATGCATCGGATGTTGTGAAAGAAATTGGATTGTTGGAGATTTGTGAAAAAAATGGTATAAAGGTCATTGATTTTGAAAGTGATGCACCAGTCATAGAAAAAATTGAAAATGCTATACAAATGAAAAATTTTCATGTCGCTAAAGCCATTAAAGATTGCGATATTTTAATAAATTTACCTCGTCTTAAAAGCCATGCAGAAGCTATGATTACAGGGGCTATGAAAAACTACTGGGGTATAATTCCAGGAGGATTAAAAGCTAAGTATCATTTATTAGGAAAAACTGCTGATAAATTTGGAGAAGTTCTTGCAGATAATTTTTCATGGATTTTGAAAAATAAACCAAAAAGGTTAACCATATATGATCTAGAAGAGATTATGCAAGGCTCTATGGGCCCCGCTGCAGGTAATATGGTTAAATGGAATTTAATTTTAGTAGGAACAGATGAGTTAGCGCTTGATATTGTTGCCTTAGAAATTGGTAAATTAAAAGCAAAAAATGTTCCTCATATTAAAAATGCTATTGAAAGAAATTTAGGTGTTGGAGATTTAAACAATATAGAGATTGTTGGAATGTCTTTAGAAGAAGCTAAAAAACAGACTCCAAAATTTAATGTACCTGGAAGTACTATGACAAATTTTATTAGTTATATAACTGGTCATTTTGCTTATAAAGTAATGAAAAAAATTCCGGATCTAATTAAAGTAAAATGTGTACAGTGTGGTCAATGTGCTCAAAATTGTCCAGCGGAAGCAATAAAATTTGTAGAAGAGAATTACCCAATATTTTTAAGGGAAAAATGTATTTCTTGCTTATGTTGTTTCGAATTATGCCCTGAGAATGCAATAAAAACAAGAAGTAGAGGATTTTTTGGTCTATTTGATTAAATCATTAGGTTTTTTTCTATTTTTGAATATAATTTCAGGAAATAGTAATTTGACAGTCGAGCATTAAGTATTGAGTTATATTGAATGAATTCATTTGAAGAATGAGCAAAACCCCCTATACCCAAACCTCCGGTGATGAAGTTTAATCCCAATTCTCTCTGAATTTTACTTAAAGGAGCAGCAGCAGCACTTATTGGCCATATCTCCGTTGAGAATCCTAACATCTTTGCGCTTTCTATAAGACATTTAACAAGAGGTGAATTCTTTCTGACTCGTGAACTTTCATACCCAATGTTTTTGGCTATTAAGATTTCAGATTTAGTCTTTTTGGAGTACTCATCTACTTTTTCATTAATTTCTTTTAAAATTTGTTCAATTGTGACATTATGAGCAAATCTAATATCTACATTGCAAAAAGCTTCATTCGGGACATAATTTTTTGTTCCATCCTTCAAAAATCCTGATTTTAAAGTTGATATATTGAAAGTAGGATTAAATAAATAATTAGTAAATACCTTAACAGGGTCTTCTTCAATTGTCTGTTCGATTCCCGCCTTTTTCTTAATTTTATCAATGTCAAGCTCTTTTATAAGCGAGTTTATGAGCGATTGCTCTTCGTTAGTAAGTTTATATGGCTTTTTCAAGCTTTCAATTTGGAATTCATAATTGGTATAAATCAGATTAAGCAAAGAAACTAGGTCTGTTGCGGGATTAGGAATCATAGCACTAAAAGCTGAATGGGGTTCTTTGTTTCTTGATGAGACTTTAATTGTTAATGCCAAAATTCCTTTATATCCTAATTTTAAAATAGAATTTTGGTTAATATCTTGTTTTGTTGAGGGATAATAGGCATCTTTACAATCCTTAAATAATTTTCTTTGATTTCTATCTTCAAGAAATTTTAAAATTGAGGGTGAACCTTTTTCCTCATCACCATCAAATAAAAGGGTTAGGGAAATCGGTAATTTTTCCTCTTCTTTCAAGATTTTAACGATATTCAAAAAACATAAAAGGGGTGTTTTAGAGTTATATGCTCCCCTCGCTATAATACAATCACCTAATTGATTAAGTGGGGGGGGAAGAATCCTAATATCTGCCCCAAAAGGATCACTAATCCATTCATTTTCTTGGTTAACGGGCTGAGTATCGTACATCATATAAATTAATAACGAGTTTTCCTTTTCTCCCTTTACTTTTCCAATTATTATAGGATTAATCAAACCCTCATATTCCTTAATTTCTTCAGAAAATTCAGAAATATAGGAGATGAGATAATTTTTAGCGATTTTTATCCCTTCTTGGTTAAGAGTATTACTTGGAATCCTTAGAAATGGACGTAATTCGTTTTCAATAAATTTTTTATTCGAATTTTTGATTAATTCTGTAATTTTAATTTGAGAATTCGCTTTTTCCATATATAATAAAATGATTAAATACTTTTATTTAATTGTCCATATTTATAGAAAATGAATTATATGAATGAATCTAAGATGCAGAAATCTGATGAATTATCCCAAATCCTTAGTGAACTAAAGAATAAAGGTAATTTAGATGGTGTAATTTTTGCTAATAGAGATGGAGGGCTCATATTAGAAAATTTAGAAAATCAATTTGATAGTCAAAAATTTGTATCTATGAGTGCCTCTGTGTTAGAAAGTGCAGTAGGGATTGGAGATACTATAGGTAATCAAAAGATTAAAAAAATTATTGCTGAATTAGAAGAAAAGACAATACTAATTTTTGAATGTGATATTAAAACGTTTCTGATACTGATTATTAATAAGAAGTCTAATATTTCTTACATTTTTGACAATTTAGATGATATTATCAAGAAAATTGGTAGATTATATTAACTACGTAATTATTTTCACTTGAAAACTCAATTTTTATAAGTTATTCATCCAATTTGGATCAATTTGGTTTAAAGCATTCTCAATTTCTTTTCGTACATCCCAATTGTCATCTCCTAAAGATTCAACTAAGGGTTTTATTGCATCTTTATTTCCAATTTCACCTAAAGCTTTAATTGCTGATATTCTTATTTTATCGTCATTTTCTTTTAATAATTGAATAAATGGTTCAATAGAATCTATATCTTTAAGTTTTCCTAATGCCATGGCAGCCCAACTTTTTATATATACATCTTCATCGTTTAAACATGATATTAGAGAATTAAGTGATTCATTGCTTCCAGTTCTCAACAATAATTTGACAGCTGCTCTACGAGTCTTCCAATTTGAACTATCAAGAGATTTTATTGCAAAATCTATAACTTTGCTATTTTCAAATTTGATTAATGCATCTACTGCTACTTTTCTTACACTTCCATTTTCATCTTCAATTAAATTAAAAACATGATCGATAGTTTTTGGATCAGCAATTTCGCCTAAAATTTTAACAGAAAACATTCTTATTTGCCAAGATTTATCTGAAATTGCATCGATAATCTTATTATCTACTTTATTATTCAAAATTTTTAAAAGAGATCGATAAGAAGAACCTCGTAAACTGGCTACTTTACTACTAAAAATAGAGATCAATAAGTCAATAGCATCAATATCTTTTAAAATTCCTAATAATTTTATTGCTTCTCTTCTTGCATTAATATTTCTTCCCTTTATTGTTTCATAAAGTGGTTCATACGATTTAGTTTTGCCAAAAATCTTATAAAGAGCATTTTTAACAAGGTTTCTGATTTTTGCATCATTTTCTTTTAATAATTCAATTAATGGTTTTATTGCCTTCTTGCTTCCTACATTACCTAAGACGCGAATAACTTCTTTTTGTACTTCAATATCTTGATCTTCTAGTAAATCCAGAATATGCTTTACATTTCTTAATTCAATTATTCCATCTAATGCTTTTACTGAATTTTTCCTAATTATTGGATTTTCGTCTTTTAAAAGGTTTATTAAAATGTTTTCACTCTCTTTATTTTTTATTTTCCCAAGAATGACTGGAATTTCTCTTCTGATATAAAGATCTTCTACATTAACAAAATCATTAATATCCTCTAAATTTCCTTTTTTACCAATTTTTACAATCGTTTCTATCAATGGATTGTATATCTCCATGTTTCTAAAATGGAGAACATTCATTAATGGTCTGAGTGCTTCACTAGCATCAGTTTTTCCTAATAGAACAATAGCTTCTCTTTTTACTTCAATATCAGGATCATTTAATGCATCTATAAAGAACAGTATTGAATCATTTAGATTTACTTGTCCAACCTCTGAAATAAGTTTCTTTCTAACTGAACCATCTTTACAATTTTTATATTGTTCTTTTAAGAATTCAATTCCATCTATTTTATAACAAATCGATAATAACTCAATTAATTTTAACCTCAATTGAGGATGTTGATCGTTTAGAAAAATATTTTTTATATTTTGAAAACGATTTTTTTCACTATCATCATAAATAGTTAAAAGCTCAGCTGCTTTTAATTTACTTTCCATATTTTGAGAGCTAGATAAAACTGATAAGAGCATTTCAAGAGCTTCACTTTCATCCATAGATTTTATTTTTTCAGCTAATTGATCACCATTAAAACTCAATTTTAAAACCTTAAATTTTTAGAAGTAAATACAAAATATAGAAAACAAAAAAATCTTTGAAATACTAATAAAAACTTGATTTATTTATTTTTATTCTTTTACGAAAAATGGTTTGTTTTAGTTAATATGAAAAAATATAACATAAGAGAGCCTAAAGATAATGAAATCACTGGAAGTATAAAAGTTTTATATTCTTCTTTTGGTAGAGATCTTCCAGAGAAAATTAAAGAGGAAGAAAAAATATGGAAAACTTTAATTGATGAGGAAATTGGTAGATTCGTAATTTCTGAAAAAGACGGTAAATTTATTGGAGTGGGAGGTATCTTTTTATTTGAAAAAGTTTGTAGTTTTGGATATATGGCTGTCTTGCCAGAATATAGAGGAAAAGGACTTGGAACAGAAATTTTTAGCAGGTTATTAGAAATTGCTAATAAAATGAATTGTGAAACTAAGGTTCTTTATGCTTCTAAGTTAGGAGAGCCTATCTATAAAAAATTTGGTTTTAAAAGAAGGTTTTATGGCGTGATGTATCAGTTACCGTTGCAAACTTCAGAATTGGGTATTGTGGATAAAGAGGTGAAAATTTTAAATACAACTCCTGATTGGATATTAAGTTTAGATAAGAAAGCAATGGGATTTGATCGTGTGAGGTATTTAAATATGAGAATAAAATTAGGTGCTAGAATATTAATGGTTGAAAATGAAGGATATGGTTTATTAGCGAATAATAGGTTAGGACCATTAATATCCACGAATTTGAAAGCAGCTTCACAGATTATTAATAAGAGTATTACTTTAGATGCTGATCATATGATTATTGCACACCATCAATACTTCCCAAAAAGAATTTTTAATTTCTTTAATTTTGTTGAACTAGAAAATAGGGCTAGTGTAAAAATGGTATTGGGAAAAGAAATTCCTGAAAATTTAGATTTATTATATGCAATAGGTACATATGCCAAGGGTTAAAAAAATATATTTTGAGATAAAAAATAATGAGGTTTCAATCCCTAGATCAGTTCTCCGAGATAGCGATTTTGGATACCCATAATGAAGCTTTTTCTGATTATCATGTACCAATGCAATTATCACTTGAGGTTTTTCAATACTTCAACCGTCGACGTGGAGTTCGCTATGATCTTTCCATAGGTGCTGTAGAAGAAAAAACTCTAATAGGATTTATCTTAAATGCAGTTGATTTCTGGAGAGGAAAATTGACTACATATGATTGTGGAACGGGAGTCATACCAAGATTTCGTCAAAAAGGTATAGGTGATCAGATGTTCGAAGAACTTTTACCTATGTTAAAAGCTGAAAATATTGAGCAATATCTTCTTGAAGTTATCAAAACCAATACTGCTGGAATAAATCTTTATAAAAAACGTAATTTTATGATTACACGGGAATTTGATTGTTTACAAGTAGAGCGGGAACAGATTTTAAGTGAATTAAAAAAGCTGCAAAAATCAGTTGGTTTGAATAAATATGAATATCAAAAGCTTGAAAAGATTGATTGGGATGTCGTTCGAGACTTCTGGGAATATCTTCCTTCATGGCAAAATTCTGATATGTCTATCCAGAGAGTGCAAGAGAGTTTCAATTATCTTGGAGCATTTTATCAGAATGAATTAGTTGGTTATATGGTATTTGAACCACACGGAAGTATTACCCAATTAGCTTTCCACGCAGATCATAGAAGTCAAAATATGGGGTATAATTTTATGAATAGAATGCTGAAAGAAACCCCTGAGGTAGATAAATTTAACATTATCAATGTAGATAGCAGAGACAAAAATCTACTCGCTTTGCTTAAAAAAATAGGATTTAAGACTTTTGTATCACAATATGAAATGATTTTAGAATTATGAGAATTATTTATCTCGAAGATCTATCTTAATCAATTAGCTCTCACATTTTTTAAAAAATAAAAATTTTAGGTTTTGTAACCAGCCCATAAAATAGCATCTTTAAGCAGACTTCGAAAACCTAAATTATAATGAGCACCCCACCCATGTCCAGGAATTACGACTACCACTCTTGATTTTTCGTACGGACTAATCCAAATTAATGGTTTATCGCTTGTAAAAAGATTAGATTGTAGAACGACTTTTATATTTGGCGATAACCACATATTTTTATAGGTTTCATCATATATATGAACCGGTAATCCACTTAAACTGGAAGTAATAGGGTGTTTCCCTACCGTAATTCCTATGATTTCTTGATGGCTCATGTAATTTGAAGACGGTAAATCTCCATCAGGTTGCATTAGATACCTTCCTCCTACAACTTCTTCATACCACCATTTCCATGAATTATACGTCGCAATTGCATGATGTAAGACTATTACGCCTTTACTCCCTTCAATAAATCTTTTTAAATTTTTCTTTACAGTCTCATCTGGATTTTGATTCAAGTTATACATTATAATGACATCATATTTTTCTCTTAAATCTTCACCGAAAGCTTTTTTATCGGAATCGATATGAGTCCATTCTATCTCTTCAATAGCACTAAAAACTCTGAAAATAGTATTCTCAAAGGATGCTCCTCCACTAACAATTAATAATCTTATTTTAGTATTAATTTGATTTGTCATATTTCTCCATCTTTATATTGTATTTTTATTTTCAATATTCTAAACGGCAAAATAATATTATATTAATTACCGTTTGTATAGTTTACAAATGGCAAAAATTATTTATAAAGTTTACCATATTATATATTAATAATAAAAATGATGATAAAATGTTAGAGTTTAAATTAAAAGATCTTGACATTATTAACGAATTAGATAAATTTGGCCCTCAAATACCTACTACACAAATTAGTCGTAATCTTAACATTCCTGCAAGAACAATTCGTTATAGACTAGCTAAATTAAAGGAAAAAAAATTATTGATTCCCTCATTTGTTTTCATGCATGAACGTAGATTAGGATTAGGAGAGGAAATATTGCTTCTGGAAGAAAATCAAAAGTTTCAATCTAAGATTTTACAAATTATAAACTCATTTCCGACTTTTTATTGGCATGCTCATACGTATGGAAAGTTTAATGGCTTACTTGTGCATTCTCTATTCAATTTATCAAAGCCTAATACTAATTCAATAATTATATCGGAAATGATAAAAAAGGATTTAATTAAAGAATATCAGATTTTCCAAATGGTCGATTATCATCATAAAAGTATGAATTATAAAAAATATTTGCCTAGGACAGGTTGGGCTATGAAATCGGATGATTGGTTTAAAAGGATTGATAATTTAGATGTAATTTCTGATATTTTAGAAACAAAACTAAATGAAAGTTTTAATTTAGTAGATTTTGATTATAAAGATATTTTAATATTACAGCAACTTTCTATTGATGGATCTATAACCCTACAACAACTCGGAAATATTTTAAACTTATCTAAAACCCAAATCAGAAAAAGAATTCTTAGCCTTAAAAGAAAAAATATCATTAAAGTTATTAAACCGATTTTCTCGCCAATTCCTAAAGACCAAATGCTATATCTTTATTGTTTTGTTGAGGTTGGAAATCTAAAAAAAGAATTCGTTGAAAACATATGTCAAATTCCCTTTTCTTTCATGTTTATTTTCGAATCAGATAGTAAATATTGTATTAGATTAAATATTTCGAGGAAAGATATGGTAGCTTTTATGAATAGTTTTGAACTGTTAAAAGAATATATTGATTCCTATTTTATGCAGTTTATATTTGAAAATCCAACTGCTAGAAATCCTGAATTGTATGAGTTTTATAATAGACATACTAAAACATGGGAAATTGATACAAATGAAATAATTTCAAAAATAAAAAAAATTTAAAAAGAATTAACCTATTTCTACATCCATTTTCTTACGGTCTTCTAATAGGGCATCTACAACTGATGGATCAGCTAAAGTAGTTACATTTCCTATATCTGTTCCTGCAGCAATCGCTTTTAAAATTCTACGCATAATCTTACCACTTCTAGTTTTAGGTAAATCATCAGCAAATTGGATCACATCAGGCTGGAACACTGGACCAATTTCTTGTCTAACGTGATTTCTTATCTCTTTAGATAATTTTGCTGACTTTTCGACCCCTTGAATCAATGTAACAAACGCCCAAATTGCTTGTCCTTTAATTTTATGTGGAAACGGAGCAACAGCAGCTTCTGCAACACTTGGATGGCTTACCAGAGCAGATTCTACTTCCATAGTTCCTATTCTATGTCCAGATACTTTTATAACATCGTCCAAACGGCCAAGGATCCAGTAATATCCATCCTCATCTCGTCTTGCTCCATCACCTGTATAATAATATCCAGGATAGCGTTCCAGATAAGTTGATTTAAATCTCTCGGTATCACCCCAAACATCTCTTAGCATTCCAGGCCATGGTTGTCCCATTGCAAAATATCCCCCCTCATCCGGTTCTGTAACTTCATCACCTTCGAGATCGAATATAACTGGTTTGATCCCTAAGAATGGCATACAGCAGGATCCTGGCTTGGTTGGAGTAGCTGTAGCAATTGGAGTCATAATAAAACCTCCAGTTTCAGTTTGCCAGTAAGTATCAACAATAGGACATCGTTCCTTTCCTACCACACGATGATACCATGTCCAAGCTTCTGGATTTATAGGTTCACCTACAGTTCCAAGTACTTTTAATGAGCTTAAATCATGTTTTTTAACTGGTTCATCACCATACCTCATTAAAGCACGGATCGCAGTAGGCGCAGTATAGAAATGAGTAACCTTATGGCGCTCAACAATATCCCAAAAGCGGTCAACATCAGGATATGTTGGAACTCCTTCAAACATTAAAGATGTAGCTCCATTTGTCAATGGCCCATAAACAATATAAGAGTGCCCAGTTATCCATCCTATATCAGCAGTGCAATACCAAATATCCTCCTCATGATGATTGAATACAACTTTATGAGTGAATGAAGTATAAAGTATATATCCCGCAGTAGTATGTTTTACTCCTTTGGGTTTTCCAGTTGTTCCACTTGTATATAAAATGAATAAAGTATCTTCAGAATCCATCATTTCGGGTTCACAATCTTCACTCATTCCCTCAATGAAGTCATGATACCATATGTCTTTATCAGTATGAGGTACATCTCTTCCAGAACGTTTTACAACAATAACATGTTCTATGGTGGGGACATCATCAATAATTTGGGCCACATCTTCCATCTTTGGATAAAATTTACCGGCTCTTAAGGTTTCATCACTTGTGAATAGAAGTCTAGAATCAGAGTCTTCAATTCTATCTTTAACAGCTTCTTTTGAAAAACCCCCAAAAACAATAGAATGAATAACACCTATTCGAGCGCATGCTAACATGATAATCGCAAGTTCAGGAACCATAGGTAACCAAATCGTTACTCGATCCCCCTTTTTTAAACCTAAATTTTTCATTCCATTAGCAACTTTGCTTACTTCTTTTAAAAGATCATTATAAGTAAACGTTCGTAAATGACCGGGTTCATCTGCTTCCCAGATTAAAGCTATTTTTTCTCCTCTTCCTGCTTTGATATGCCTATCTATTGTATTATAGCTAACATTGAGTTTCCCACTAACAAACCACTTGCCAGGAAATAACTCAGTTTTTTCCCAAACCTTATCATATGGTTTGAACCAATCAAGCGATTTTGCTTGTTCATCCCAAAAACCCTCCATATCCTCTATAGAATGTTTGTAAAGTTTTTTATACTCTTCCATAGACATTCCAGTTTTAGCATAATCAGGATTAAGATCGATGGGGTTAAATTTACGGGTTTCAGTGAGAATACTTTCCATTCTTTCTTCTTTTGACATTATTTTTCACTATTTTGAATTTCTTAACTTTAAAATTTTATAAATCTTTATTTTTGTTATTTTTTAATTATTAACATTTAAAATTATTAGTTTATAGTGGATGATTCTAATTCAAAAAAGAGTTATATTAAATTTAAACATTTTATTTATAATTTCAAAAACATTATAATGATGATAATGCAAATAATAAAGAAACTGAGTATTATATTTATATTTGAAAGATTTGAATTAAATTAGAAAGAAATTTCAAATGTGATAATATGATAGAAAATTGGAGAGAGAAGTGGAAAGATAAGGAAATAACAGCAGAGGAAGCAGTTAGCAAAATTATTCCGGGAAATAGGGTTTTTATTGATTCTGGATGTTCAGAGCCACAATTACTAACATCAGAATTAATTAAACAATCAGAGAAATTGATCGATACAGAAATTCTTCACTTTCTCACGATTGGACCTGAAAAATATTTTAAGGATAAAGCTGAAGATCTTTTTAGACATAATGCATTTTTCATTGGGCATACTCTCCGTGAAGAAATTAACAAAGGGCAAGCAGATTATACACCTATATATGCAAGTGAAATTCCCTCCCTATTTTTAACCGGACGAAAACATATTGATGTTGCTCTCATCCAAGTATCTCCACCTGATCCATATGGTTTTTGTTCTTTAGGTATAAATGTAGATATTGCTAAACCAATAGCTCAATCCTCATATCTAACGATTGTCGAGATCAATCCACAAATGCCACGAACACTAGGAAATAGTTTTATTCATATGAAGGAAATTGATCATTTTGTATTTAATGATACTGCTTTATTAGAATTTCATTTTGATGAACCAGACGAAATTGCAGAAAGAATAGGAAAGAATTTATCAAATTTAATTGAAAAAGGATCAACTTTACATGTTGGTTTTGGTGATCTCCCAAATGCAGCTTTGAAATATTTAATGGATAAAAAAGATTTAGGAATGCATTCTCATTATGTTACAGACAATATTATTCCACTGATCGAAGAGGGTATTCTAACCTGTAGAAAGAAAAATTTTCATCCTGAAAAAATTATCACGAGCTTCGCGTTAGGGACTAAAAAGTTATATGATTTTGTGAATAATAATCCTTTTATTGAATTTTATCCATCTGATTATGTTTGTAATCCTAGATATATAGGGATGAACAAAGATTTGGTGTCAATTAATTCTGCTCGACAAATTGATTTAACTGGACAAGTAAATGCAGCATCTGAGGGATATAGTTTTTATTCCGGGTTAGGAGAAACTATTGATTTTATGAGAGGAGCAGCATTTTCTAAAGGAGGAAAGCCCATAATAATAATACCATCAACGTCAAGAGATGGAGAAAAGTCACGAATTGTACCACATTTAGATGAAGGAGCAGGAGTAATGTTATCTCGCGGAGATGCTCATTATGTTGTGACTGAGTGGGGTGTAGCCCACCTTCATGGAAAGACGATTCGTGAAAGGGTGCTTGAATTGATATGTATAGCCCACCCAAAATTCCGGCAATCCTTATTAGATCAAGCGAAAAAATTTAATTATGTTTATTCTGATCAAATGCTTCCTTGTGATGAAAATGGTCGTATTTGTTTATACCCTTTTGAATACGAGACAATTTACACCACAAGGGATAAAGAAAGAATTAAAATTCGACCTGTTAAAACCACAGATGAGCCATTACTTAAAGAATTATACTATTCATTAAATGAACGAGATAGGTATTTACGATTTTTTGAGATCAGGAAAGAATTTACACACTCGAAAACTCAATTTGAAGTAAATATTGATTATAACAATGTGTTCTCATTAGGGGCATTTATAGGGGAAATTGGTAAGGAAGAAATGATAGGTAATGCAACATATTATTTTAATCCTCAAATGAATATGGCAGAATATAGTTTTGTAGTTAGGGAAGATTATAGGGGAAAAGGAATTGGGACCTTTCTTTATCAGCATATAATTATCATCGCTAAGGAAAAGGGCATAAAAGGATTTTATGGGAATATCCACTTTCAAAATAAGGAAACAATCCGTGTTATACATAAAGGGGGTTATACAAAGATAACGCCTCCAGATGAAGGGGAAAAGGAGCTGTTTTATCGTGTTTTTTTTGATAAAGAAGATTCAATTAGTTGATTAATCCAAATTTTTATTTTTCTTCTTTAATTATCGATCTTGTCTTTTTATGAGGTTTAAATTTACTGATTTTCATGTTCACACTAGACCTTGGAGTGTAGATGTTGCAGAAGATGGGCCCACTTTTGAAAATTATATAAAAGTAGCAGAAGAGCATCAAATTAATATCTGTTTTCTTGATCATTATGAGCTTTATTATGTAGAGAATGATAAAACTAATCCATTTTTTAATGGAAGAATTAATGACTATCTTGAAGAGATCGATATATTTAAAGAAACATATGATTTCATACTCAGTGGCTTAGAAATTGAGTATTATGAGAATAAGGAGATCCAATTAATTGAGTTTATGGATGATTTTGAGAAAGAATTTGATTTTATTGGGGGATCTATACATGAATGGATAATTGGATATCCAATCACCACAAGAGAGGGATTAAAAAGATTGTTAGAAAAAATGCCAATGAATAAAATTATAGATAATTATTTTGAAATAAGTAAAAAAATGATCAATTCACAAATTTTTAAAAATTTCTGTCATATTGATACCATCTTTCGCTATATTAATAATAATGAATTCATACCAACAGATGATTGTGATATATCTGATAATAGAGTACTCGATTTAGGCCGTTTATGTATAAAAAATAAAATAAAAATAGAATTAAATTTGTCTGGGTTGCGATTTCCAATAAATAGAACGTTTCCATCTATGGAAGTTATGAAAAAGCTAAAGAAAGAAGGAGTAGAATTTTTTGTTGGATCTGATTCTCATTCTTTAGATTACTTTAAAGATCAAATCCCTAAAGTTATAGATGCTTATAAATTATTAGATACATATTAAAAAAACTAGATGTTTAAATTACATGGAATTCAAAGACTTTTCAAGTAAAGTTGACAAATGGGATCAAAAAATTATAATAAAATATAATGGATTTGGAGGAAAACCATTAACAATTCTTTTAAGATTTTTTTCTTTTTTTGGAAAAGAAACTTTGTGGCTTTGTTTAATTGCTTTTTATCTATTTATTTGGTATGACCCTTTTTTGTTAGCCTACATATCCGCTACTTTTCTTACTGGTTTAATCCTAATATTAGTAATAAAGCAAACAATAAAAAGAAAAAGGCCATTTGAAAGATTTGAAGAAGGTAAAATAACTGTTTATGAGCGTAAACCCTCGTCAAGAAGCTTTCCGTCTTGGCATTCCTATAATGTTATGGCATATGGTTTATTATTTGGAATTCTCTTTTTAAAATCACCAATTATAATTGGATTGATGTTAATATTTTCTTTTATAGTCTCTTTTTCAAGGATTCAGCTTGGTGTACATTACCCATCAGATGTTATATTTGGATCAATATTTGGAATTATAGGTTTTTTGATAGCGATATATCTAGCTGGTCCATTAATATTTAATATGTTAACTTATTTAGAACAGTTTGCTCCTAATGAAATACAATATCAACAAATTAATTCATTGCTCTTGAATAATATTGGGTATTTGTTGCTTTCCTTAGGTATATTTTTGATTATATTTTTACTATCTATTAGTAAGTCAATCAAAGACTTAATAAAAAAGAATAAATTAAAGGTTTAAAGATCTAACCTTCTTCTCTTACTAAATAAATCTTTTAACTCATTAAGAACATTTAATCTTGCATTTTCTTGAGGTCTTGAAGAGGGTTGATTAGGATTGGCTATTTCAATCGGTATTCCACTTTGGGCAACTTGAAAAGCTCCTGATTCTATAGCCCGAAGTCGATTATCAAGATCATTAAGTTGCGTAGAAATACTTTCTGATAAACGAATGACAGCATTCAAGGTTTCCTCTAAGGTTTTCCCCAGACCCTCTACTTTTCTAATAGTTGGATCAGTTAAAGAATGAGTTGCACTCATTAAATTTTTTACATATTTAGCAAATTGTGGTTCCCGTGAAATAAGAGAATATATCGAAGTTAAATATATTTCCACATCAAATTCGATCTTTTTACTTTTTAAAATTTCACTTAAGTTATCCTTTATAAGTTCAATATTTAGGAGTATTTTAGGGTCGTTCTTCAAATCAGGATCATACTTATGGAGGAAAATTAATATATATGGTGTTTCTTCTAGCATTATTATTGAATCTAATATTTTACCAAAATATTGAAGAGATTCTTCAAATCTATCAGGATCTTGTACATCAACTACAAACATTAGTAAATCCAATTGGACAAAGTATTGCTCTGGATTACTTAAATACCGCTCTCGGTACTCTTCTTGCCCTCCAAGGTCCCAAATAAACAAAGAAAGATTTGTACTCCCAAACTTCATCCTAACTACTCCTTTTGTTGGATGTGTTGATATCATGTCACTAATTCCTAAACGTCCTCCAAATTTGGATAGTAAAGAAGTTTTCCCTGCAGCATCTAATCCACACACAAGAACTTTTTGACCTTTGACTTCTAATCCTTCTTTTTCTTCTTTAATACTTGCTATTAGCGAACTTATGGTAACTGTTTTCTTTAATTTTGTTTCTAGAGTAGGGTATTTTTCTTTTAATTCTTCTAATTTTTTTTGTAAATCTATTGCTAATTCTATAGAATCATCAGTTTCTTCTATTTGAGTTATGCTTTCAAAGGGATTATCTTTATTTAACTTGGAAGCATCTTCAATAGTCGATATCTCTAGCAGTTGCTTCATTATCGTAGATTCTTCTTTATCAATAAATTTATAAGAGTTAAGATGTAGTTTTAAAACATCATCTATTTCTTTTAATTTGTTAATTTTAGCAGACTTTGGGTCTAAAAATTTCGAGACAACTTTTATCAGGCTAGAAACTTCAGTAGACATTACAAATTACGATTTTTCTTTATTATTTATAGGTTGATATACTTTTTATTATTATTTATTAAGATACTAGTTAAAAAGATAAAGATATAAATTTTCACAAGTCAATGTAAAATAGATCAAACTTATATATTTATTAATTTATGTAAATCTAAGGTCTAAAAAAATTAAAATTCAATTACTAACCTCCTACATTTTAAAAACTATGCCAGCACATTTTGAAGATGACGATTTTTTTGAGGAAAATGGAGAAGAGGGACCTTCTTGTTGTGATAGTCCAAAAATTAGTGAGGAGGATGGTTTTTACGTATGTTTAAATTGTGGATTTGTATATTCACGTATTCTTGATGATAGTCCACGTAGAGCTTTTACTCAGGAAGAAATACAAAAAAGAAAAAGTAATGAAAGAGTTTATAGCCCAATTGGGCCTAGAACAATTATAAGAGGTTCTAGAGATGCAAGGGGTACTTTATTAAGCCCTAAATATAAATCTAAGTTCAATAGATTAGCCAAGATTCATAGATCCCTTACAACTAGTTATGAGAGAAATTTATGGATTGCATTACCAAATTTACAACGCCTCCAAAAGAGATTAGGAATTCCAGACGCAGTAGCAGAAGATGCACTTCGTATTTATACTCAAACAGTAAAAAAAAAATTAACTATGGGGCGAAGTATTGATACTTTATTATCAGCATCGATTTTTGCTGCTTTAAGAGTCCATGGAATACCTAGAACAGCAGAAGAGATTACGAAAGTAGCTCAAATTCCTAAAAAGAAAGTGATAAAAAGTTATAGGCTAATTTTGATGGAAGTTTTACCTAAATTAGGCTTAAAAGTAACTCATTTTTCTAGCGAGCGCTATGTGGATAAATTTAATGAAGAATTAAAGCTTTCGATGAAATGTCGGAATATTGCTGTTAAAATTATTGAAAAGGCCAGAGAAAGTGGATTTAATTCTGCTGGAAAGGACCCGAAAGGGATTGCTGCTGCTGCTATTTATATTGGTTCTAAAATATGTAATGAAAACCGCACTCAAAAAGAAATAAGTAAATTAGCTAGGGTTACAGAAGTCACACTACGCATGCGAGTTAAAGATTTGCAAAAATATGCTAACATGGTAGATTAAAAAGCATTTTAATCCATAACATCGATTAAAATTTTCTCCTCTTCAAAGAAAGGAAAAATACTCATCATTTCTTTTATTTTTGGCAAGTAATTATCAAAATTATAGAGTTTTATATCGATCAAAAACAAAATTAACATAATGTAAAATGTTTCTTCTACCAATTTTTTATTAATTCCAAGGCTATTTAAATATTCGTTAAGATTGTTTTTAATAACCTTTAAGGATTCTTCTGCCTTTAAAAGAGCTAATCCATGCAGGGTTATCATTAAGGCACTAGCTTCGAGATCTTTCCTTTTAGAAAAAGTATAAGCTAAGTCTAAATATAGTTTTGCTGCTTCTTTAAATTTTTTTGATTCTATCAACTCTAATATAGGTATATAATACCTTTTTCTCATTGGTCTTCTTTTTTTTAATAAACGTTCTTGATCTCTTTTAGCATCTAGGGCTTTAGCTTGTAATTTACCATGCCTTTGGTCAATTTCTACCTGGATTTTGGACAATTCACCAATTTGTTTTCTTGAATATTCTTTTATTTTTGTTTCTTCTGAAAATTCTTCCTGTTCAATTAATATCTCAGCTGGTCTTTCATGGCTTTCTTTTTCTTGATATACTTCACCCATTACTTCAGATAATAAAGTTAATTCTTCTTCAAATAAAGGGAGGATATTGAATAGTTCTAAAGATTTTATATATTTTTCTTCGTCTTGAAAACTTTTCAAATCAATAATATACTCGATTAATGTAACTGCAAATGCTTCAGAAAATGATTTTTCTAACCCAGCTAATTCTTTTTTTGTGTTATTTAATAGTGTTTTAGCATCATCAAATTTGTTTTGATTCATAAGAATTAAACATGCTACAGCTAAAGATACTCCTGCTAATTTATATTTATTAGTTAAATTTAATCGATTAATGGTTTTTTTGTAGATTTCAAGTGCCTCTTCATACTGTTGACTAGATAAATAACTTAAACTTTCTTTGAAATATCCCCTTTTTAATCCTTTTCTTTCTTTCATATCACTTTCTTTATCTAATCTTGCTTCTTGCGCACGTTTTTCAATAATAGTATCTTTTTCTTTTAATTCTTCTCCTTTTCGAATCTCTTTAGCTTTTTCAGACCTAACTTCGCTTTTTTTAGCTTCAAGTGCTTCGATTTTTTTATGAAGTTCTGTTTTATAAGTAGCTTTTTCAATTTTATCATTATAAACATGGGCTAGATGCAAGTTATCTAATTCAATATAAATTTCTGTAATTCTTTTATAGATTTTGTTAAAAGTAATTCTAATATTTTCTTCTTTTTCTAAATATGCTGAAGCGATATTTAGAACCTTCTTGATTAATGCTTCTGCTTTATTGACTGCAGGGAGGAGATCGTCTTCAACTTCTAAAATTTTTAGAGCATTAGCTTTAATTATTTTTATGAAAAGAAAGCTAATTTCCTTAGATTGGTCATAAAGCATTTGATCTCGGTAGATTCTGATTGAACTCTCAAAAATTTTAAAAATTCTTTCATAATCCTCTGATTCTCTAAGTTCACGTAATTTTTGAAGATATTTTGGAAAAATTCTGGTCAAATACTTTGTTTTCTTATCAACTGAGAGCTCAATAAAAATTAGGAAAAAATTTTCGAATTCTATGCCTTCTAATAATATATCTAAAGATTTTGTAAGAATTTGTTCTTTTATATCCTCTTTACCAATACTTCTGAGATATTCTGCATGTTTTTTTAAGAGATTAGCTGCTACCAGATGACTATTTTGTTTAACATATTCATTTGCTTCCGTTATTTTTTGAGTATTAATTTCAATAATTATTTCTTGTTCAGCTTCAACGAATTCCGTTATGATTTGGACACCTCTGTTGATATAATCTTCCACTTCTTTCTTTTTTAAAGTTCTAAATTTATCTTCAAGCTCATCTCGAACTTTTGCTAATTGTTTTTTTAGATTTCTTGAATTAAGCTTATCAATTAAAACAGTTGCTATTTCAAAATTATTAATTTCGAAAAATTGATTAATTAATTTTTCTAAAGTTGAATCTAAATCTAATTTTTTTACATGATATGAGCTCCACATATTCTCAAGCTCATCATATGTATTTTTGGCAGCATGTTTTTTTTGTTCACTTATCTGCTGTTTGAAAAGCTTAATTAGAACTTCAGTTAGCTTGTTAGTTAAATCTTTTAATTCATCAAAAAGATCCTCTAATTGATATCTATTAACTGCTCTATATAGCTGTTCTCTTGCTAGCTCGAAATTGTTGATACTAGCTAAGTAATCTGCAGAAGATCCGATTTTGTTTGAAGTCTCTTTTAAAATGACTATAACTTCTTGATGTGGTAAACTTTGTAGAATTCTAAATGCATCTTCTACTCTGCATGCTGAAATCCATGAATTTATTGCTAACCTAAATGCCTCATTTATTAATTCTTTATCTAATAATTCTATACTTGACCATTGAGCTGCCCTCTCATAGCTTTTAGCCGCTTTTTCATATTCATTCCGTTTGAAAAAAAAGTTTGCTTCTCTTATTATAGCTTCAGCATATAATTTCTTGAAATTTACTGATTTGTGAATATCTACTTTTTCTAAAATTTTACTTGCTTCTAGATATAAATTCATTTTAGAATACAAGTATGCTGCTTGTTCACTAATTATATAAAATTCTTCCTTATTATATATCTCGGCAATTTGGGCTGTTTTTCTAATAGCTTGAGCAGCATAATAATAATTTTGGTTATTAAAATATATATTTGCCATTTGTATAAAGATAGGAAATCTCATCCAAGCATTTTCTATATTTAATGGTGTATCTCCATTAATTATAGCTAAACATAAAGCTTGAAGAGCTTGATGAAAATCTTTAGGAGGAAGATTTACAAAGGCTTCAAGACTCGGAAAATTGACCCATATATGTGTTAATAAATCATTTACAGAGATAGGAAGAATTCCATTTTGATCATAAAATATAATAACTGTGGGGATATCTCTTTTTACAGAAAAGATATCAGGAAGTATCATTTCAAAAAGTTCTGACTCTTCCTGAACTGTTGGATTCAAAAAATAAATAATTCCATCTACCATTGGAATTATTTCATCTAAATCAGCAGAAATGCTTATTAATACGTCAATTTCTAAATCACAGACATTGTCTAAAACTTTTATTTCTTTGTACCATGAAACATATGTTTCCTTATCTTCTCCCGGTTCTCCGAAAGCCCTTGAAATATAAAAATGAATCGCATCAGGATCCGATCCAAGAATTAAAGTTCTGAAATAAAATATTGACATATTATATATAATTCTAATTTATTTTTCAATTTCTATTGATTGATAAATCGGTTATAAAGATTTTTTTACCTTAATTAATAGTATAAAACTTATGAAATTATTTTAAAAGAATAGAATTCTTTTAATATTAATTAATTGAGTTTGAGAATAAATATTTTTGTTTTATAATTAACTGGAGATTAAGCATTGGATTACTTAGAGCGAAATTATCATCTTGTTAAAGAACGAATGATTGAGCAAATGGAAAAATCTATTAAATTAGGTAGAACATTAATAGATACTGAATTAGATACAGGACTTTTAAACTTCATTATTAAACCAATTGTTAAAACATTCTATGATTATTGGTCAAGAAATGATGCAAGATCTGGAACATTAAGACAAATTAAAATTACATTGGATTCTGGCAAGCAATTATTGCTTAATGGCAAAACTGAAGAAAGTTATAATAAAATTATTGAGGAAAATTTTCCAAAATACCTTGAAGCAGATCAAACATCCCGACAATGTTCACCAAGTCATAAGAACTATGAAAGATTAAGTCGAGTAGCTAAAGAAACGTTTGAAAATTATTTAAAAGAAGTAGTAAAATTTTTAGAAATAAAAGATGAAGCAGAGAATTATGGAGACTTATGTCGAATAGCATTTCCATTGAAAGAAGTAGCTGAAAAAAACTTAATGAAACAATTAGAATATACGGATATGGGGATCAAAATAGTTGAAGAGGACATTGGGATCTTAAAAATCCCAATGGGAAGAAAAATCATAGTAAAAGCACTTAGAAGAGGTTTTGAATTAACAAAAAAAGAGTTTATCGATGGACTCAATGATACATATGACGAAAAATAATTAAAGTATTAATTTCATAAAAGATTTTAACAAATAAAATTAGAACTTAAATTTAAAGAAATACCCTAACGTGCTAAATTTTATAGGATTAAAGAGATTGGAGTTGAATAATGAAACATATTGAGCGAAATTATAAAATCTTAGAGAAACGGATGATTGAGCAAATGGAAACCAGTCTTAATTATGGTAGAGATCTTATAGACTCTGAAGTAGACGTTGGTTCTCTAAATTTTGTTATTAAACCAATTGTTAAATCTTTTTATAAATCCTGGAGTGATAAGGAAGCGAAAATAGGTACTCTAGAACAAATTCGAGTTACTCTTAATTCTGCTAAAGAATTCATAATAAATGGAGATGGTTCAAAAGAACATCTCGATAGAATTATCAATCGAAATTTTCCAATCTATTTAGAAAATGACCAAACAGATAGGCAATGCAAAAGTACTCATAAAAATTATAAAAAGTTAAAAGAAGTCACCAAAAAATGCTTTATTACTCAAGTAGAAGAGAGCATCCTTTTTTTAAATGTAAAAGACGATGTTAAAGATTACAATGAATTATCTAGAGTAACTTTTAATTCAAAAGAAAAAGCATATCAAGCTTTAAAACGTCAGCTTGATTATAATGATGAAGGAATTTCCATTGTAGAAAGCGATGATACTATATTAAAAGTGCCTTTGGGAAGAAATATTATTCTAAAAGTACTAAGAATGGGCTTTGAAATGACAAAAGAAAAGTTAATAGAAGAGCTTGATGAAATTTTTAATTAAGAATTGTTCAACCAAATTATCAATACTCTAAAAGGAAATAAATAGGAGGAAATGGTGGCCGAATTTACTCAAAAAGAAAAGCAATTTAATTTTTTAAGAAGTATTTTTCTTAATTTATTCACTATTGCCTTTATTACAATATCTTATGTATATATTTCCGAACCTTTTGGTTCAATTTCTACAATTTTTATATATAACCAAGGGTTTTCATTACAATTTGGAATGACTCTTCTAATTTTCACTTTTTTTTCTATATTAGCAGGCCCTTTACAAGGGTTTATTTCTGGATTCCTAGGAGAATTTCTTTTTCAGTTGGCATTTTATGAGATTCTTCATCTTGAATGGTGTTTTATTATTGCCACTATAGGATTATTGTCTGGCATTTATAAATATCACCCTCTAAAATATCAAAAATATATTAATGTTTTTTACACATTTCTAACCCTAGTAATAGTCTCCTTTATAATTTCTAGTCTTATAATTGGTATTCAATTTTTGTTTTATTTTACCCAATATACACTAAACATCATTATCATCAATTTTGGCTTAAAATATTTGCTTCAAGCAACTATCTCAATTTTATTTATAATTCCTATACTGTTGTTTATATATGATAAAATTCTAGCTAAAGACGAAAAGCATTTATATTATATGATCCTAACCCACCATCCCCTTTCTGCGAGCGATCACACCTTCTATCTTAATTTTGGTCGTACCAAAATTTATTTTTGCTCAAGGTGTTCAGGTGTAATTATAGGAGGTTTAATTGCTTTATTTTCAACTTATTTAATCCAAAAGATTTATCAAGTCGAATTCAGTGCAGAACTTGCTCTAATCCTATGTATAATATTACCATTGCCAGGAATAATTGATTGGGGAACACAAAGACTTTTATTAAGAACAAGTACAACAAAATCTAGATTATTTACTGGATTTATTATTGGAACTGCTTTGCATTTTATGTCATTTACTTATAAGTACTACTTTTATACAATGATAATCTTAACAATTTATTTTACTATATTCTTTCTATTGATATATTTTGGTCATAAGAAGGAATTGAGGTTATTAAAAGAAGAATCAGACGAAATTTCAGTTCAAGAAGAATATTACTAATTAAAGGAAAAGATGAAAAATTTAATTTTTATTCATGGACTTGAAAGTTCTGGAGATGGTTTTAAAGGTCGTTTTTTTCGAAAGTTGCTACCTGGATGCCTTACACCAAATTTTGAAGAATTTAATCCTAAATTATCAATTAAGATACTATTAGAAAAAAGGATGGGCCAGTTATATTCTATTTTAAAAGGGAAAGATAAGTGGATCATCATAGGGTCTAGTTTTGGAGGTTTGATGGGTACAATTTTTACTTTCCAAAATCCTAAAAATGTATTAAAGTTAATTTTACTTGCTCCTTTTCTCTCAGCTTTAGAATTAGAAATTAAAAAGTTTACTCCTATAGAGGTTCCAGTTATCATTTTTCAAGGCAAAAATGATGCAATTATCTCATTAAAGCAATCTAAAAGTTTTGCTGAAAAACTCTTCACCAATCTCGAATACAATATTATGAATGATGATCATTCTCTTAAAAATACGGTTGAAACATTGGATTGGGAAAAGTTAATTCAATGAGATCTCGCTGAATAACATTTCAAAAACTGGACTCCAATTATTTTAAAATTAATTCTTACCACCTTTCAATTAAGAAAAATTTTGAGGTAATTTAAATGAGAATAATTAAAGGTTTAAAAACCGTAGACTTTTTCTTAATACTGAATTTTAATATCTCTTCATACAAAAAAAATTTAAAATAAACAATAATTTAATTAAAAAGGTGTAGTAAAAAAGTATGGGCAATATTTATATTTGTCGAGAATGTGGATACTCGTTTCCAGATGAACTTTCTCAATTGATAGAAAGTAATATTCAAGTTTATTGCGAAAGATGTGGTTCTCCTTTTATTATAGAAGGAATTAAATTTAAACCAGCACCAACGCCATATTTAAGGAAAAAAAAACCATATCATGTATTATCTGAGAAGAAATCCTCTAATTTAGAAAAGTTTATTCTATTTCTAAATAAAATTTCTTTTATACCTTTATTTATTTTTACGTGTGTTTCTTTTGGGTTAATTGCTGAAATAATAATTAAATATGATATGACAATTTTGTTTGATCGAATAGTGCATGGTTTATTAGGGCTATTTCTATTAATTTATGATAGAGCTTATATTGCCCCCAAAGTAAAAGAGAAAAAGTTTAACGATATTTTTCTGGATGCATTTTGTTGGGGGATTTTAGGTTGTATTTTATATGGTACAGGAGCTATTGTCCTCATAAAAGGTATTTTTATTGTATTCTATGTAATTTCAGATTCTAAAAATACTGATTTTAAAACATACGATTATGGCTTGCTCGCGAAAGATTCATTGAATTATTTTTCTGCTAAAGCAGGTCTTCTAATTGTATTATTTGGTGTATATAGGGCATACTCAGACAGAATCTACATCCCAACAGGCTGGAGAATCATAATAAATATACCAATTCATATCGAAATCCCTTTAGAATTATTAATTTATTTTGGTTTTCTGGTTATCGCACTAATAGTTTTACTTATAGATAGTAGATCAAGAAGCAAGATTAAAGAGAAACAGAAATTTACTGTGATGGACGGACTCAAATTTTTCATTCTTGGAATTTTAGGAGTTCTCTTTTACGCGACTGGGATTTTTATACTTTTAAAAGGAATTTTGATATTTTTCTTGTGCTTAGGTAAACCGAGAGAATTAATAAAAAAAGTTCCTGAAGTTGATGAAAAGATAGCTCATATTCCTGTTCCTCCAATCCCCCCAAGCCCTCCAATATCCCCTTATAGAAGATTAGAGCATCCTCCTTTGATAATTTCAGAAGAAAAGGAAACTCAACTAAAACCTGCTGAGGAACCTATTGAAATTAAAGTATCTGAAGCTCCAAAAAAAGAAGAAATTAAGATTGAACCAGAAAAAGTAGAAGAATTCCGTGTTAAAATTGAAGAAGAGAGGGTCAGAAGGGAGAAAGAATTTGAATTAAAATTGCATGATTCTCTATTACCTGTCAAGGATGAAAAAGATAAGAAATTAGTTAAAGAATACTTCTCAAAAATATTTGCTGTTTTGTCTAAAGATTTAAGGAAACAAATAATAGATTTAAAAATTTCGAAAAAAGAAAAGAATGAATTACTCGAGGAACTTGCATTTCTAACAAAAGAAGAGCAAGTTAAGTATATCGAAGCTATTGTTAATTTATATAAAGAAATCCCCAAAAAATTGATAAATAGAATTCGTAAACTTCCTAATGTTAAACCTAAACATTATGATAAAATTGTTGAAGAATTAAAATATATGGATTATGATGAACAAATAAAATTTATCCAATTCTTAGAGGAAAACGCCTAAACATGTCCCTTGAAAAGAAAAGAGAACCTAGAGGAAATAAGGAAAAAGAAAATCTACAGGAGAGCTCATTTAGGCGTCTTGATTTTAAACCATTAGGGGAAAAGAGTGAATTAAGCCTTGAGACAGAAGTAATAAAAGAAGAAATTGTTGAAGAGTTAATTGAAATTGAAAAAGATGTTTTAGAAATTGCTGAAGATATATTAAAATTAAAAAGATATGATACTGAATTTGAGATTGAATCAGAAGCTCAAATTCAA
The DNA here is from genome assembly GCA_048941605.1 of Promethearchaeota archaeon. Taxonomy (GTDB): domain Archaea; phylum Asgardarchaeota; class Lokiarchaeia; order Sigyniarchaeales; family SOKP01; genus Loki-b32. The sequence goes on from JBHLNL010000004.1 coordinate 45,338, forward strand.
AAATATCCGATAATTGAAAAATTATATGCAAAATGCATTGCTAGACTTTCTTATAAGAAGGGATATAGTAAAGAGGAGATATTTTTAGCAATTCGGAGTTTAGAGGAGAAGAATTGGATTGTAACGAATGAAAGAAGAACAAAATTAGAAATACTTACAAATGAAAAGCTTGTGCAAATACTTGATTTTATAAAAGAAAATCCAGGTATTCATGCTAGAGATGATAAAATTGAAAAAGAATTAGAAATTACGAGAACTCCATTTTTAAAACATATAATGACTCTTGAAAGATTTAAACTAATAAGATCTAAGAAAATAGGCAAAACTCTTCATTATTTCTTGGCAGATGTTCCCGAGGATTATGATAAATTTAAGATTATTTTTCTAAATCCATTGATTCCTAATATATTAGAAGAAATATTTAAAGATGAAGAAGTTACCATTAGTAAAATGGGAGAAAATCTTGATTTTTATTCAGGTACTATATTATATCACATTAAAAAGTTAAAAAATCTCAATATTATAAGATCAGCTAAGAATAAATCAGGGAAAAAAATTTTTCTTATTAATATTGAACTTCTTAAAAAATATAATGATTTTTTTGATGAACCTGATTTTTCACAATTACTTCAAGGGCTTTAATAGCATGTATTATTTTTTAAATTAATTCATATTTTATTTGTGGTAAAGCATTCATCAATATTTTAATTGCATTATCAATTCCATTTTCCATATTAGGATGAATCTCATTTGAATTAAGCAAATCATATTTCGGATGACCCGGTAGATCAGAAACAGAAAGAATGGAACCTGTTTTTATATTATATATCTTACCTAACAAAAATAATACAGAAGACTCCATATCAACACATTGAACGTTTATTGAACTCAAAGCACGAATAAAATCTTGACTTTCACAAAAAAGAGCATCTGTAGTCCATAAATCTGCTAATTCTACTTTATCTGATAAGATTAATTTAGCTTTGCTAAACAATATCTCTTTAATTATCTCATTAGGTTTACTAATAAATATAGTTTGATTCCCCGTAAATATATTTTGGAAGGTTCCAATTGGATTAGAGATTGATTCCAATTCATTTACTAAATGTGGATTCTCCCTAATATATTGGGGGCTCGTACCTTCATCACAAAAAGCTAATTTAGGTATTATTACATCACCAATGTTAATAGTCATAATTGAATTTTCAATTCCACCACATACATCAATTCTAATAATCACTTTTGTTTTACATCGTTTTAAGGCTTCTACTGTCATAGCACAATTTGGGGATCCAATTAAAGACCGAATAATGCTAACTCTAACATTATTCAACTCTCCATTATATACTCTACCATAGTTTCGCTTATTTTGTAGTTTTTGTAAAAGTTTTTTCATTACATTTTTGATAGCAGGGAGGATTACGATTTCATTAACATTTGAAGTTCCTGTCTCAAGGATCATCCTTACGATTTTCTCATCCACACTTATAAATTTTAAACCAACGTTTAACAATTCACTTTTGATTCTATTTAACATAGTCAACCATAAACTTATTTATCTTAAGAAACCAAATTATCTATTTTGGTTATATTCTATAAGTATGCTACTAATTATTTAATTACTTATAATTTTTAAGAAAATAATTTAATATCTTGTCTAAATACATTTATTTATAAAAAGTACTAAGATTTTTGAGTTTAAAGTGGTAGCTTAATGAAAAATAGATATATCATTGACAATAAAATTACTAATGAATTTGTTGAAACTTACACTAAAACAACTTATAGAATTATTGGAGAAAATAAACATTCATCAATCAAACCTTGCCATTGGCTTGAACAGAGATTAATGACTGGAAGAGATAATCGCAATTGCTATAAAGGAGTTTTTGGAATACAGAGTCATCGATGTTTACAAAATACTCCTTCATTACCATTTTGCAATCATCAATGCGTTTTTTGCTGGAGAGATATCGAATCTGGATCATTGAGTAGTGAGTTTATTGTTGAACCAGACAATCCTAAACTTCTTGTTGATGAAATGTTTCGACATCATATAGATATTATTAAGAACCACTTACCTCTTAGGCGATATCTCGATAACTATGAAATAATGATTGATATTCTTTATTTCATGCTTATAAATAATCAAAAATCCCATTCAATAAATTCACTTAGCAGTAATATTCATGTTTCAAAAAATAAAATTGAACGGGCTGTAACACTCCTAAAAAACCAAGAATATATTACAACAAACAATAATTCCCCAAATAATTTTAGGTTAGATAATGATATTGATTGTTGTATCAGTTCTAGAGATGAACTTGAAGTATTAATTAATAGAGTATTAACTTCACCTGATGAAATAATACAAGCCCATAGTGAAGCAATGATACCAAATCATGCTGCAATTTCCCTCGATGGAGAGCCCCTTTTATATCCAAAAATTTCTGAATTTATTCAAGAATTTAAGAATCGTAATATGACAACATTTATAGTTACTAATGGTACATTACCAAAAAGAATAGAACATTTAGATCCATTCCCATCTCAATTATATATCACATTACCAGCTCCAAATGAAGACATTTATAAAACTATTTGCCGCCCTATGATTAGAAATGGTTGGGATAAAATAAAGCAAAGTCTTGAGATGATTAATTCTTTATCAGGTAGAACAGTTGTAAGATTAACTGCTGTTAAGAATCTTAATATAAATGAAAAATTTATCACTGAATATGCTAAAATAATAGATAAAATAAATCCTAATTTTTTTGAAATAAAGGGATTTACTTTGCAAGCAAAAGCATTATTAATAAAGGAAAGAGTGAAAGGAAACAAGCAATTACAAGATTACTTTCCAGATTATGACTATTTGGAAGATTTAGCATTAAAATTTGAGAATATGAGCGGATTTCCATTAATTTATAAGAATAAAGCTAGTAGAGATTTTCTTTTCTCAGTAAATTGGGAACAAACTAAAGACCCAAAAATAACCAATATATAAAAAGACTATTTTTTTTCCAAATATTTTTGAATAATAGCTTTTAGCTTTTGTAGATTTTGTCTTTTCAAAGCGGAGAATTCTAAGTATGGTAATTTAGCTTGTTCACTTAAAATAAAATCATCTAAATGAATTAATTTCAAACCACATTCTTTTGCTGAGTTGAGAAATAGAGATATAATTTTTTTCTTATCAAAATTAGATACCTTATCGATTTTATTAAATATTATAAGAATAGGAATATGAAATTCCCCCAGAAATTGAATCAATTCAAAACTTAAAGGAATTGTTTTCTTATTTTGAATAAAATATTTATTTAGCTCATCTTCAATTCTTAAAATATTAATTACGACTAATCCAAAAAAATATTCTTTATTGTGCTTTTCAATATGAATTACTATTTGTTTTCTTATGTGCTCTGCCCGTCTTCGACTTGATTGACTTACATATCCAAATCCGGGAAGATCAACTATTTTGTAAGGTAAATTTTCTTGGTTAATAGATTTTATCAACATTGTACTGCCTGGAGTTTTACCAATTTTCCCTTTATATCTTCTAGGATTTGGTATCAATAATTTAGTTATTGAAGATTTCCCTACATTTGAATTTCCTATAATTAGTAATGACGGTTTTTGATTCATTTTATTAGATAATAATTTTTATCTTTAAATATCCAGAAAATCATCGTTTAAAAAATCTTTAAACATCTGCTTCTTCACTTCTTCCTTTATAACAGGTCGTGTACTGATGGGCTCCCCTGCTTCTTCTAATATTTCTTTTAAAATATCTACATTAACATTAATTTTAAAATTTCTATCTTTTAGAAATCGCACAACTTGCTTATCATTCAAATTTAGCCTTAAGAGATAACCCAATCCAAAATAAAACTGGTGCTCAGGAATAGGATCAATTGGAGATTTACTTGTTACCTCTTTTAATATATCATATAATAATGTTTTTGAAGCAATGTGGTCTTCAACATTAAAAACCAAATAATAAAGTGCATGATACCAAATTTTATCACGTCTAGTCTTGATATAATCTAAAAACTTCTCAGGTGTGATTATTTCTTTTTCCTCTAAAGCCTTTCTTTTTAGAAGCTCCTGCTTAATTCTGTCCTCTAATTCTCTAGAAATTACTTGAGGAGTTTGGAGTTCATTCCCTTGGTCGTGAGTTTCCATAATTTCTTCATGTTTAACTGTTTCAATTGCCTCTTGCATCTCTCTTAATTCATCAAAATCGATCTCATCCATATCAGAAAAATCAGAGATCATTGTTTCTTTAACCTCCCTCTGTTCTATTAACTCATCGACAATCTCTCCTTCAGAAGAGATTTCTTTACTAATGGAATTATCTTTAGGAGGTTCTTCACCTTCTTTTACCTTTGAAATTGCATCTTGTATCTCTTGAAGTTCTTCTATGTCTAAATCATCTAAATCAGAAAAATCTGATTCAAGTGCTTTCATATCTTTAAGGTAAGCTTCCAAATCATCTTCTTCTACTTCAAATTCTCGTTCATTTTGTTCTTCATTTTCTTCTTCTTGGTTTTCATTCATTCTCGTTGACAATAGTACTTTAATAAAATTTTTGATATTATTATAATTAAAATATTGATATTCGTATAATTATAAATTGTCCTAAATATTAATAGACTTTAATATGGAAAAAATTAACTTAGAAAATTATAAAGGTATAATATGGGACCTTGATGGGACAATATATGATATCACAGCTGCAATCAAAAAAGCAGTTGATGATGTGATTGAGAAATATAGTTTAACTGTTAACCGAAATGAAATAATGGAAGAAGTGGCCCATTTAATTGAGGAAATTCAAAATTTTCCTGTACCTAAAATTCTTCTTAATTCCTACGAACTTTTAAAAGTTAATTTTTTGGATGGCCTTACATTTTTTAAAAAAATTAGAATAGCAATTTTTTTATTCAATCAATTTAATAAGTATAAAGAAGCTGAATCTACTATATTTGAGGGAATAGATAAATTAATAAAATTGTTATTCAATAAAAAGCTAGAAATGGCGATTTTAACAAACAATAAAAGTCAATATGCTGAGGAAGTCTTAGAGAAATTTAATCTTACAAAATATTTTAATACAATTATAGGGTTTAATGAAGTTTCGGAAGTTAAACCCAATCCTGAAGGAATTCTAAAAATCCTTGATAAATGGAATATAAAACCATCAGAAGCTATTTTCGTCGGAGATATGTCAACTGATGTAGATGCTGGAAAGGCTGCAGAAGTGAAAATGGTATGCGTAGCAAGTGGATTGGCCCAAAAACAAACATTACAACAACATCATCCTGATATCTTGGTAGATGATACCAACCAATTAATTCAACTCTTCAATATTTGATCAATTTCATTCTTTAGTCATATTAAAGTTATTGAAAATAATGTTTTAGCAAGGCTTAAAAGATCTTATTATTACTATAAAGAAAAGAAATATTAAAAAATTTCAACTTAAGATAATGAGCAATAAAGCTTTTGGGTTTAAAATAGTGGTTGTAGGAGATGCGGCTGTTGGTAAGACTTCATTAATAAAAAGATATACAACTAATACGTTTGAAAAGGATTATATTTCTACGTTAGGGATGCAATTTTCGAGATATGAAGAAACTTTAAGTGGAATAATGATTGAGTTATTCTTATGGGATTTAGCAGGTCAAGAATCATTTGCTACGTTACGTGAAAGATTTTATAAAGGAAGTAGCGGCGCTATTATTGTATTTTCACTTGCCCCTGAAGAGATCGAAACTTATCGTAATATTGATAAATGGCTTTTACATATTAAAGATGCATGCGGTAATATACCTATAGTTTTATTTGGAAATAAAGCCGATTTAGTTGATCAAAATGCAATTGCATCTAGCCCTAATTATGAAACCTCAGATGTTCATGTTCAGAAATTTTCACAAGATCATAATATTAGTGAATATTTTAGAACAAGTGCTTTAACAGGTCAAGGTGTTAAAGAAGGTTTTCAAACATTAGTGAAAAAACTATATCATCGAGCCAACATTTAAATTGAACAGTTCTTCTTATACTATTTTTATCAATTTATTTATCTCAACTCGAATTCATTCAATTTTAAAATATAGAGATATTATAGTCCTTTTAATTCTACACATCAGTATGATACATTAAAATTATTTGAAATTAATGTATTGAATAAATTTAAAATATCTGATTTTTATTATTTAAAAAAGGAAATTAGACTTAGAAGGATGGATAAAGAAAATGAGCGACGATGAAAAAGGTTATGGGTTCAAAATTTGCGTTATTGGAGATGGAGCTGTAGGAAAAACATCCTTAATTAAAAAATATACTCAAGGATCCTTTCAGAAGGAGTATATCTCAACTTTAGGAACACAATTCTCGAAATATGAAGAAATAATTGATGGAGAGAAGGTTGGATTGTTTCTATGGGATATTGCAGGCCAAGACTCATTTCAAGCATTACGCCAAAGATTTTATATAGGAAGTAGTGGAGCTATAATTGTCTTTTCTCATGCTCCAGATCAAATTGAGAGTTATAGTCATGTTTCTAAATGGTTTGAGGATCTTAAAAAACATTGTGGGAGTATACCGATAGTTTTATTTGGAAATAAAGTGGATTTAGTTGATAATGGAGAGTTAGCATCAAATCCGAATTTACCGACATCTGACACAATTGTTGATAAATTTGCGAAAGATAATAGATTCATTGGTTATTATAAAACGAGTGCGTTAACAGGTCAAGGAGTAACTGATGCTTTTAAAGCACTTGTTAAAAAATTATATATGATTGCTAAGATCTCAAGTTTTACTTAGATCTTGTTAATTTTTATGTAATTATTTGAAAAAAGTATTAAAAAAAAATTAAGTACGTTTGTATATAAATCGTTCCCAACTCTTTCTGGAAGGCATCTCTAAGGGCATATTTTTTCGCTTGCGAATTTCCATAATGAGATCTTCTTCCAAACTTGGAGGAACTTTTTCAAATCCTTTGAATTCATATCCAAAAAACGCCCTTCCCTGGGTAGAGCCCCTGATATCGTCAGCAATACCTATTGTTTCTGCAGCAGGAATTTGACCTTGGATTCTCACGTACTCTCCTTCAGGGATAACATTAGTAATTCTCCCTCTTCGTTTGGTTATGATTGCAGTTACCCCTCCTTCTGTTCCTTGTGGAGTCTTTATATCAATTCTCTGGATTGGTTCAAAAAGATGATAACCAGCATCTAACATCGCTAAAGACATAGCTGAAAACGCCATTCCTGCAATCTGTCCGTATTGAGTATGTCTGGGATCCTCATGAATTGTCATATCTGTAAAAACCACTTTAATTCCAGTAGCAGGTTCCTTTGCTATAATACAATTACCAACCCAATCTCTAAAAGCTGCAGATAAATAAGATTTTACACGATCAAATCGTTGAAGACCAGTTGCACCATTTACAAGTAAACTTCCTTGATATACGTCTACAATACGTCTTGCTTCTTTTGCATCCCAATTCGCTTCTTCTCTTAAAATCATTGCTCTATCTTTCTCATTTTGAAGATCATTAACCTTACCAGTTTCAATTAAGTGTTCAGTTATTTCATCTAAGGGCTCTATATATAATAAAATCCGATTATGTGTGTTTGCAGATTTAGTATAATATTCTGGACTTTTTTGTGTAATTTTTTCTCTATAAACGATTATTGGCTCTCCGATATTAATTTGGACTTGATTGTTTATTCTTTTTACTAAGATTTCAATTTGGAGTGGATCTATTCCTGACAATATAAATTCACCTGACTCTTCGTCTCTTCTATATTCTGCTGTTGGATCTGCTTTAAGCCATTTGCTCACTACATCATCCAATTTATCAATTTCATGCGGATCTTTCGGTTTAATGCTCCTGGAAACAACAGCTTCACAAGCGTAATGAATTTTTTCAAAAGAAGGTAATCTTTTCTTTACTTCTTTATCTTTAGGTACATCATTTGCTAACATGAAAGTTTCACCAGAAGGACAAATAAACCCAAATAGAGCAAACAAATTTCCTGCAGGAATCTTAGGAATGTCTAAAATATCAGTAATTTCCATAACACCTAATCTCTTCACTCGATTACTTGAATCACTATTTATTAAATAAATTGAATCCGTTTGATCAAAAGTACCTGAAAATACTCGCCCAATAAGCGTTGGTTGATAATTTCTCTTAGGATCAAGAAAAATTTTCGTAATCATCCCATATAATGGCCCTTTAGGGTCACTACTTTGAAGTGCTTGACCAAGCTTTGAACTCAAATCACCACTCCATACATGAGGAATTCTATACTTAGCAGCAGAAACCGGATCAGGAAGATGATCTACAATCATTCTTAGCATAGGCTCATCTAATGGTATATTATCTCTTAACCATTGAATATCACCTTCATTATACTTTTCAAAAACATCTTGTGGTTTCATGCCCTTTTCAAGTAAAATTTCATAAGTAAAACCCCATCCGTGTTTAGCTGAACCAACAGCAACGGAATTCTTTGCAAAATCTATACTCCAATCAGTTCCTTCAGGTCTTACTTTTCTAATTAAGTCATTGACTTCTCTAGTAATTTTGTCGATTTTTTCGAATGTTTCTTGAGGGCTAAGTTTTAATTCACTAATCAACCTATCGACTTTATTGATAAAAAGAACTGGTTTACAATATTCTTCACCAACAGATAATCTAATATTAGTTTCAGTTTGAGTCATAACTCCTTCAAGGGCATCCACTAATATTATTGCTCCATCAGATCCTCTAAGGGCACGAGAAACTTCACCAGTAAAGCTGATGTGACCAGGAGTATCATTAAGTTGGATAATATATGGCTCATCATCCTCAGGTTTTCGGGGATCATTGAACGCTAGGAGCACCACAGAAGTAAAAATTGTTATACCTCTCTCCTGTTCCTCATCATCTGAATCTGTCATCTGAAGCTGGCCAGCATCTTCTGGTCTCATCAGTCCTGCTCTGCGTAGTAAATAATCAGTAGCTGTGGTTTTGCCATGATCAATATGGGCAGTTATACTGAAGATTCTTTTTTTATCATATGAGCCCTCAGTGACCAATTTAGCTATAGTCTCAGGGTTCTTTACTTTAACCATTATTTGTTCACGTCGTACAAATTATAATTATTCATCTTGTTATAATTGAAGAAATAAATACTGGAAATGATAAAAATTTTATGAATTTCAGCTAAGAATAACCAATTCGATAATATTTCTGAATAAGTACAAATTTATAATATCATACTCTATTAATATGTTAAATATTAAATTTGAGAAGAATAAGGAGTTTGGTTTTAAAAGAGTTTTTTGTAATGAATCTTTCAACTACGGTTGTGATATTCATTGCAACTTTAATTTTAGCATGGGTATGTATTAAAAGGAGAGATTTATTTTCTTGGCTTTTGGCATATATTTCAGCTATATCATCCGAAATTTTTAGATTATTATCTCAAGAACAATATGATTCTTTAGAAATAATTGGGATTATTTTTTCGGCACTAAGTGTTCTGACATTTATTATTGCTGTATCGTATGAATATTATAGAACATTTTCAAAAACCACAGTTAGTTCTATAAGTAGTAGCGTAACACCTATGATTTTATTAATGTTTCAGCAACAATTAGCTTCACTAGGATTGCAGATAATAATTGCATCTTTACTAATCATTGCTTTATTCTTGAGTATTAGAATATATTTGAAAAAGAGAACACCTACTCATGCATTTATGTTTTTCATTTTATGTACTGGACTATTACAATTAATTGCTAGTCTTGTTAGAGATCAAGGGGTTCCGGGAGCAGAGGAATTTTTCGAATTTACTAGAATTGTTATGGCGACTACAATGCTTATTACAGGAATTGTGGCTATTATTGAAGATAGAATTCTTAGATCAGAAAGCAAGTATCGATTAGCATATAATAGAGCTGAATTTTATAAAGATTTGTTTGTACATGATATAAACAATATTTTACAAAATTTACAATTTTCTTTAGAGATTATCTCTCAAAGATGCGAGGATTATGAAAAGCAAGAAGATATGCATGAATTACTAAAAATTGCAAAAGCTCAGGTGAATCGAGGGGCAGAATTAGGATTAAATGTAAAGAAACTTTCTGATTTGGAGATAGGTGCAATTAAAAATAAGCCTATTAAATTGGATGAAATATTGGATCAAACAATTGGTGAGATAAAGACAAGATTCCCAGAAGAAGAGATTCAGATAGATATAATTGGAAATCCCGAAAAAATACACGTAGATGCAAATGTACTTTTGGAAGATGTATTTAGAATAATTTTAAGCAACGCGATAAAATATAACATTAATTCTATAAAAGAGATAAAAGTCAAAATTTCTAAAGACCTGAAAGATTTTGGTTCTAATGTAAAAATAGAATTTATTGATAATGGTGTTGGAATACCAGATAGTATGAAAAAAAGTATCTTCCAACCAGTTTATAAAAAGACTAAGGATTTTAAGAGAATAGGATTAGGATTGCTATTAGTGAATGCAGTTATAGGAAATTTATCTGGAAAAGTATGGGTTGAAGATAAAGTTCGGGGGGATCATACTAAGGGAAGTAAAATTATTGTCCTAATACCTGAAGCTCTTGGAATTTTAGATATAGAAAGGTAGAATAATATTTTTCAAAATATGTATCGCTTTTTTTCCTATAGAATTTATTGTGTTCAATGCAGTTGAGATATTAACTATCTTCAAATTATCGGGTATTTTATCCTTAACAAATTCTTTTAGAAAATTAGAAAAATTATAATATTCTCTTAAAGTTTTTACCCATAAGAAACCTTCTTTTTCGAAAAATTCTGGATTTTTTTTTTTAAACTTAATAACATGTTTTTTTTCTGTAATTGGGGGTCCTTTACGATTATAGGCTTTAGAGATTGTAGGGTTTTCACAATAAAGCGCTAGACAATACTGGTTCTTGTCGTCTTCAAAATACATTTCAAAAATGATCAAACTAAAACGTTCAACATGAGAAAATTCTTTTTCTCCATTAGCTTTAATACTTTCTCCTAGTGAATATAATTTATCTCTATTAATGGTATAATGGATTTTGGGATCAGTATTTTGTAATTCAATAACAAAAATTTTGGAGAGAAGTGGATCTTCTTTATATGATAAATTAATTTCTGGAATGGGTCTAATATTAAAAAATTCTGGACTTGGTTTTTTTAAAAATTCATTAACTTTTTGATTACAATATTTATACGCTCTTTCGGATATTGCTGAAGCAACATTTCGGTTTTTATCAACAGGATCTATGATGATAAGATAGTCATTTTGAAAATGGACGATTTCATTTAATTCTTCTTTAGTTCTGTTATAATAATCTAAAGGATTCTTTTTTAATTTATCAAAATTATTAAAAAGATTTGTCAAATCATTGAAATAATAAATTAATAATTCAGCGCTATAGCCTATGAACCCAATTTTACCTATTGCGCTTTTATCACCATAGCTATAACAAGATTTAAAAAACTGCTTTAAAAGCCTTATATCATTTTTTTGTTTTGATGTCAACTCATCTCTTACGAAGTATCCATGCCAAGGAGACCTATCAACCGCAGTAATAGGCCCACTCTCTTTAATATATTCTAAATCTAAATCAAAATATAAAACAATATCAATTTTTATCTTTATATTTTTTAAAATATAATCCACTGTTACATAGGGATGCTCAGCATACAAAAGACGTGGGTTATGAAATTCATTTCCCCTAAGACTATTGAGAATCCAATTATTACATAAATTTAAAAAGTCTTTTTTTGAATGCTTTTTTAATTTAGACTTACTAAGACCCTTATAATTTGACTCAAATTGACTATAATCTAATCCAATAAAGAGATCAATATCAAAATCATTTTTTAATTGTGTTTGTTTGATGCCAGTTGAACCTTGAGGTTCTATTTTTGTATAATTTATTTCTAATTCTTTTGCCTTCTTATCTAACAACTCTTTTATTCTCTCGGTTATTTTGTTAATTAAAGCTATTTCTTCTTGAGTTGGAGTAATTTCTTTTAATACTTCACTTAAAATATTATTAATTTTAGTCATAAGATACTTGAGTATATTCTTTTTTTTTATATGATCTGAGAAGGCTGTTATGAAACTTACATACCCCACCAAGGGTGAGTTGTTTTTCGCATGATAGTGATAAAGTCTCTTAAAGCTTCCTTTTGATCTGTAGCTAATTCATCAATAAATTTTCCCATTAATTGTCTAACATGAGATTCAGGGATATTAACGTAAAGGGTTTCATCTTTTTCTAAATCTCTACCAATTTCAATACCACGAATAGATATTGCGACTTCTGAATCTTTAGGTGCTCTTTCAAGAGTTTGACCTTTGTCTTGAATTTGATGAACTCTCCTCATTCTTTTACCTTTGTCAGTTATTAATGGAACTTTTGGATATAAAGTGCCAGCTTCAACATGAACTCCAAAAACAGCAGGATCAGAATTTCTAAATATAAAATCTGGAAGCATTTTAATTTTTGCTGGTAAAATAAGTTCACTTAGTCCTTTTGCTGTGTCTTCTGCTTTTCTCGTTTCTGCATATTCAATATATTCTTCTAATAATCGATATATAACATTATTTGTGAAAATTCTAATATTATCATTTATAGCTTGTTCATTAGCTTCTGGTAATATTGGAACATTAAAACCTAAAACAGCTGCAGAATATGGATCCAATTGCCTTACAATATTTGCATTAATGATATCTTCTTTTTTTATTGGACCTACATCAGCAACACTGATTTTTACTCCATTTTTAGTAAAATGGTTTTCCAAGGCTTCTAGAGACCCTAAAGTATCCGCTTTTAACACAACTCCTGCTTTATCAGTTTTTATTCTAATACTTTCTACTTCAGATTCGATTTCTCCATAAACTTGTTCCTCTTCTGAGGGGTCTATAATACCTCTAAATGGAGAACCTGCTACAACATCATCTATATTAGGTGCAAGAATTTTAATACCAGCAGCAGCACTAATAACATCGACAGAATCAAATTTTTGTCTTGGATCTCTAATTTCATCTAATGGTTTAGGTGTTAACAAGGCTCTTACTTTCGATTTAATAGGTTTTTCTAATCCTCCTACAATAAACTCGTCCCCTTTATTAATTATCCCATCATATATTAGGACATCCATCGTTTTTCCTTGACCTTTCTCCTTTTTAACTTCTAGGACAACTCCTTTAGCAGCTCCTTCAGAAAATTTAAGATTTGCAGTTAAGTATTGTTGTACTAATCCCATTAATATTAATAAAAGTGTTGAAATTCCTTCCCCTGTTTTACCACTTGTAGGTACTATTGCAATTTTTTTAGTAAAATCTTTTATTTTATCATACCGATCAATTCCTTTGAAACCTTCCTCTAGAAAATTACCAATAATACCTAGGATTTTTTCATCAAGGAAATCTTTAACATGTGGTTTTTGAGAATTATATGAATCGAGGAAATCTGCGTCTTTTTTTGATTTCCATCCAGAAATTCTATCAATTTTATTAGCAGCAATAACAAAAGGTGTTTTTCTCTCCCGCAAAATCCGAACAGATTCCCAAGTTATAGGCATTGTTCCAGCAGTAACATCTATAACTAAAATTGCGATATCTGCCACAGCACCTCCCCTTCTCCGCAGATTTAAAAAAGCCGCATGACCTGGAGTGTCAACCACTAAGATACCAGGAAGTTTTATTTCCTTTTCAGCAAATTCTTGTTTTGATTTTCTTAAAAATTCTTTTATATCTTGTGTTGGAAAATAAGAAGCGCCAATATGTTGGGTAATTCCCGCAGCCTCTCTTTGTTGAACTACAGTACCTCTAATATAATCTAAGATTGTGGTTTTTCCATGGTCTATATGGCCAAGTATACAGACAATTGGAGCTCTAATTATCTTGTTTTCTTCTTCAGTCATATATTATCACGATTCCTAATTTATGTATCCAAAAGATTCTTACGATTCTTATAGTATAAATTATGCAGTATAAGATTAGAATTTTATTTTAAAATTATCGAGGAAAAGTATCGGTTTATTTGCTATTAAGAAAGGGTTTTAAATATTGAGCTGTAAAAGAACTATTATTTTTAATAATTTCTTCAGGAACACCCATTTCTACAATATAACCTCCCTTTTCACCACCTTCAGGACCAAGATCAATAATATAATCTACTGATTTTATAATATCCATGTTATGTTCGATAATTATTACCGTATTACCTTTATCCACTAATTTTTGAAGAACTTTTAGTAGATAATTAATATCAAAAGAACTAAGCCCAGTTGTGGGTTCGTCTAAAATATATAGTGTATTTCCTGTACTCGTTTTTCTCAATTCTCTCGCAATTTTTAATCTTTGTGATTCTCCTCCACTTAAAGTGGTGGAAGATTGACCTAATTCTAAATAACCCAAGCCAACATCTACTACTGTTTTTAGTGTCCTTTTTAGATACGGAATAGTGTCAAAAAATTCTAAAGCTTGATGAAACGTCATTTTGAGTACATCATAGATGGATTTTCCATGATATTTGATATCTAATGTCTCAGAATTATAACGTTTACCTTTACATAAATCACACTTTATATATACATCTGGTAAGAAATACATTTCTTTAAGTATATATCCTGTACCTTTACATTTTTTGCAGTGCCCTGATTTTGTGTTAAAACTAAATCTTCCTTTTTTATAACCTCTTTCTTTAGAGTCAGGTAATTCCGCAAAAATTTCTCTAATATAATCCAATGCTTTAGTATATGTAGCTGGAACTGATCTTGGAGTTCTTCCTATAGGTGATTGATCAATATTTATGATTTTATCAATCCTTTCAAAACCAATAATTTTTTCAAATTTCCCTTGAGTTACTTTTGAACTGCGAGTATTAATTAAGTTATGAAGCCCTTTATATAAACAATCAATTATTAGACTAGTTTTTCCTGCTCCAGAAACACCAGTAATGCAAGTAAATACTCCTAAAGGGATTTCAACATTAATCTTTTTTAAATTATTTTCTTCTGCTCCTATTATTTCAATGCTTTCCTTATTTACTTTTCTTCGTTTCTTTGGAACTTCAATCTTTTTTTTCCCAGATAAATAATCTCCAGTTAATGTACTTGAATTAATTATCGTGTCTATTGGGCCTTCAGCTACTATTTCTCCCCCTCGTTCTCCTGCTAAAGGGCCCAAATCAATAATATGATCTGCGCTGCGAATTATTGCATCATCATGTTCAACAACTATTACTGTGTTGCCTAAATCTCTTAACTTTTTTAACATATTAATAAGACGTGAGATATCTCTTTGATGCAGTCCGATACTAGGCTCATCTAAAACATATAAAACTCCTACTAAGCTAGATCCTAATTGAGTTGCTAATCTTATTCTTTCTGCTTCTCCTACTGATAAAGTATCTGAACGACGATTTAATGAAATATAATCTAATCCAACATTTTCAAGAAATGACAATCGATCGAATATTTCCTTTAACACTTCTTTAACAATTTCCTTCTCCGTCTCATTTAATTGTAATTTTTTAAAAAATTTTAATGAATCTTTTACAGATAATGCAGATAACTCAGCGATGTTGAGTTTATCAACCGTTACTGACAGACTTTCTGGTTTCAATCTTTGCCCATTACAATGAGGACAGTCTATCCTATTCATAAAACCTTCATAGACATCACGAGCCCACTCCGAACGTGTTTCCATATATCTCCTGTGAAGAATTGGAATGATACCCTCAAAAGGTCTTTTAACTTGCCATGAAGATTTAAATTCTCCATTATGATTTCTATATTCATTATTATCACTTTCAAAACGAAAGTTAATTGTTTCATTTTCAGATCCAAATAGTATTTTATGGAGTTTCTTAGGGTCAATATCTTTTAGTGGAGTTTTATCGGTGTTAAATCCATAATGCTGGGCTACTTGAATTATAGTCTGCCATGAATAACCATTGTCAGATCCAAATCCAGGAATATCTCGAATCGGTGTTTCTTCTAAGGTAACATCTAAATCAGTTCCCAACAATAAACCATAATCAAATTCCATAACATTACCTAATCCACTACAATATTTGCAGCTTCCATGAGGAATGTTAAAAGAAAACATTTTATGATCTAATGGGGGAAAAGAGATTCCACAATCAATACAAGCAAGATGCTCAGAATAAATAATTTCCCCTTTATCAATAATTTCTACTGTGACTAAACCATCTGTTAATTCTAATGCCGTTTCAATTGCATCAGCAAGTCTTGTCTTAATATCTTTTCGCATTACTAATCTATCAATTACCACATTGATATTATGTTTGACGTTTTTTTCCATAGAGATGTCTTCATCCAATGTATATTGAATTCCATCAATTTCAACTCTCACATATCCTTGCTTCTTTAAGTCTTGTAGAAGTTCTTTATACTCTCCTTTTCTATCTCTTATAACCGGAGCTTTAATTACAAATTTTTGATTTTCATCAACAGATTCTAATACTTGTTGAATAATTTGCTGTGGTGTCTGTGGCTTTATTTCTTTTCCACAATTTGGACAATGTGGAATACCAATATTAGCAAATAGTAATCTATAGTAATCATATATCTCGGTTACGGTACCAACAGTACTTCTTGGATTTTTTGAAAGTGGTTTTTGCTCAATTGCGATCGCTGGAGATAATCCTTCGATTGAATCTACATCAGGTTTATCCATTTCTCCTAGAAATTGTCTAGCATAACTTGATAATGACTCAAGGAATCTACGTTGTCCTTCAGCATATAGAGTATCCATTGCTAAACTACTCTTTCCACTTCCACTAATTCCTGTAATTACAACTAGTTTATTTCGCGGAATTATAACATCTATGTTTTTTAAGTTATTCTGCCTTGCTCCTTTAATAATGATTGAATTCTGACTCATTTTTATGACTAATTTTTATAATCATTTATAAAACAAAAATTTCATGTTTTTATTTTAAAATCCTCAAATATTGTATTTTTACCCCTAAGGGGTCTTGATTTTCTAATCATAAGCTCAATTTGATTGGAAAATTTAAAATTAATAATAAACGATCGGCAATAGGCGATTTTTTTTAAACAATTATATAATTAAATATAAATATTAAGGAAAAATTCCGAGTTTTTATTACAAACAAAAAAATTCATTTTTCCTTAGATAATAAAGTGTAGAAAAAAGTGTAAAAAATATTTAATTTAGAGAGGAAGTTTTGTATACAAGAATGGATTATTTTTTGTTTTCAAATAAAGAGGTAAATAGAAAAATGGCCAAAGAAATTTTGAAAGGGTTAAAATGGACATTTTTAGTGAATTTTATTGTTTTTGTTGTCTTTGGAGCACTTTTATTCTTCCTTGTGGAAGATTATATGGCGTGGTTCAGTATTCCTTTTCTAGCTCCTATTGGTTATGGAGGATTATTCGGTGGAGCCCTTTTAGGCTATGGGAGTGCTTCCTTCATAGCGTGGCAACAGACAGAATGGGAGAAAGTAAAAATCGTCGTAATAATGCAGATCGTTTGGCATATGGTAGGAGTATACACTTTTTTTTGGTGGACTATTTTTTATTGGCCAAATATCTTTATATTATTGCATGCAAAAATAATGAACTTGATATATCTCATTGTTTTTTCTGGATTCCTCGCAGCATTCATCTTTTTCTATATAAAACATGAAAAGAAACAAACCACATAATAAATCATTATTGTAGGGTGAAACTTAAAATGTTAATGCTTTCTGATGTAGTTTTTTACAATGCACTTATTGATAGTGTTTTTTATTTTTTTCTGCCGTTTATACTAGGATTATTTTTTATGATCCAAGGAAGAAAGACAAAGACTAAGCTTCTCTTTTATTATGGGTTAGCATTAAGTGGAGTGGGTATAACTCTTGGAGGTCCAACTTTCAGTGATTTAACAACTATCCTTATAACAGGAAATAACATAGACGGCCAATTAAAACTTTATATAATGTGGTTACCTACTGTTGCTTTAGCATCGCCTCTTATGGCATATGTGTGGGCTGAAATATTAATACCCAAGAAGAAGTGGTATTTTTTATCTATAATTTTAATTTTGGATATTCTCATTTTATTGGATCTATTTATATTTCATTGGATGACTCCAATTATTATCCCTCCCGCAATACCCGGAGAAGGACTAGTAGAAGTCTATTATGGTTTGCTAATACCAACGCAAAGGCTTCCTGCTAGGTGGAGCCTATTTACAAATTCTTATGGCTTAGTCTTCGGAGCTGGAGTTTTATACAAAGCTTCTGTGACGAAAGGTATATTTAGAAAGAAATATATCTATTTATCTATTGGTATTATACTTCATTGTCTCTCACGAATCCTTATGTTTCAAATGATACAAACTTTTGGGGAAGGAGTTAAATTTATTTTCATAATAATTGACGTGACAAGCTTAGTAACTTCTTATCTGGGTTTAAGAGCAGAGCCTGAGGAGCGTAAAAAGAAAGTTAAAAGGAAGATTATAGCTAAAGATTCATTTTTTCGAATAGTTGAGAGGCCTGAACATATTAGTGAAGAAGAAGTTACGTATTATCGGGAGCAGAAAATCTGCTTGGTATGTAAAGGAAAAGTAGAGGGATTTAATATTTTCCTGTGTCCTAATTGTGAAGCTTTATACCATGAAGA
>JBHLNL010000063.1:0-16756 GCA_048941605.1 Promethearchaeota archaeon
TCTCGGGTGCGGGTAAATTCTTAGATCTTTTTTGAAATTCCTTTTTAAGCTGCTCGGGTGTTTTTTCTTTCATTTTCAAAATTTTTTTTTGAATGATCTTATATGCCTTTGTTAATAGCCCGGGTCTATTTTTTGCTAGGTTAAGTTCTTTCTGCTTCCCTTTATCCATCCCTTCTAAACCAAAGGAGATTGGCCCAAGTCCTGAAACAATACCACAATATGTTAAACGATCTGGAATCTTTAGTGCACATGCTAATGCGTATGGGCATCCACCAGATCCACCCAGAACAGCAAATGTTTGAATATTTAACGCATTAGCTAATTCGACAACATCATCAGGCCAATCCAAAATTGTTCTATTTTCCTTAAAGTCTGATAAACCTCTTCCAGGACGGTCTATTGATATGAGGCGAACATTAAATCGCTTATCATCAAAACCATACATCATAGGTTCAAGACGGGAGGAACCTTGACCATGAAAATAAAATACTGGCTTCCCAATAGGAATACCGAATTCTGCATAACCTAACTTGCGACCATCTTTTAACGTAATAATTTGGTCATATCTTTCATTTTTTTTCATGTAATCACTTAGTTTAATATTAATTTCAAATTTTGTAAAAATAATTCTAAATACCAATTTAAAATTTTTTTATACTTATAGAGAAAAAGTTCATTCTAGAGGAGTTATTGAGACATCTTGAGTTTGAGAATCTCTGTTTGTTAGATATTTTTCTGGAATCGGAATATATATAGGACACCAATTTAATAATCCCTTTGCATCAATATTCTCTTCATTTTGATTTTCAACTCTCCGTATCTCATATTCTAACGAATCACCTTTTTTTGCGGTATTGGCAACTCTAACTAATCCATCTTTTAGATATTTAAGATTGCAATAATCTGTTTGAGCAGTTAAATCGCTTGTTAATTTGGCAAAGAGAGGAAAAAATCTTTTTTGATATCCTGAATGTCCCTTAGGGCAATGGTCCAATCCTTTTATGTTAGGAATAAGACACCCTTCATCACAAAAATGGAGTGTAAAGCCTCTACCATTGTTATTCTCATGTTCTACAATAGAACCTAAAAGTATCTCTGGCTTTGTATATCCATTTTTAATTAATTCATATTCCTGAACACTTTTTCGCTCTTTTAGGTTTATAAAATCATTTATATGAGGCCCTTTTTGTACAATTTCTTTAAATCCTTCTTGTACTTTTAAAAGACCAGAAATGCAGGTAGCTCCTGAACCATATGACCCAAAATAAATTGTATCATTATCACGTGCATGATTTTCTAGTAGAAAACACACCTGTGCCCATAAACTTGCATTGTACATGTTTCCAAAGTGCATTGGGACATTTAGTTGAGGAAGCACTCGTTCTTTTACATTTGTATTCACCCAATATGAAAATCTCTCCAAAGTAGGTGATGAAAATCCTCTCTCTTTTAATTTTAAATAAAGATATTCTGGTAATACGGTTACATCATGTAAAAAATGATCAAGCTTCTTGACAATAGATGATCTAATCTTCTTTTTATCAAATTTTGGTAGTTCATTTATATGCTTAATCCAACGCTTTAGAATTATTTGTTGCATACATTTTAACGGTAATTTTGAGTAAGGGGCATGAAATGTATAAAAATCCGCATGAAAATCCCCTATACTTCGAATTAAATCATCATATGCTCCAAGTTGGAACTTGAGATATGCTTCTTGAGAATATTGCCCAAATGCTTTTGCATTTTTATCATTAACAGGTCTGAAAAAGTCATTTACATTTCCCGAAACTTTGCCAAAATTTTTACTGAATTTAGCTATACGAGGATTTTTAGAAATAACAAGTCCAATAGCTCCCGAACCTTGTGTTGGCTCACCAGGAGAACCAATATGATATGAAGAAATATCGGCACTAATGATGAGAGCTTTTCTAATAATACCATTTTCAATTAGGCCAATAGCATTAAGAATTGCTAAAGTACCTCCTGCACAAGCATTATATATGTCTTGAGTAATCGAATTAGGAGAAATTTCTAACATTTCAGCAAAAATATTAGAAATTGACTTGACACTATATGTTACAGTTTCGTTTCCAAAAAATAAAGCATCAATACTCTTAGGAGAGATACCAGCTCTTTGTAATGTATTATAACCTGCTTTTAATCCCAAAGAAACTACATCTTCATCAACTTCAGGTATTCGCATCTCCTTGGATAAAAGACCCTTAGTATATTTATTAGGATCTACATTCCGTTCTTTTGCTAGTTCACGCAAATCAACATAAGATCTAGGTGAAAAAAATGAAAGAGAATCAATCCCAATGTCCGAAAATAAATAATCGTTAGAAAGCATTACCAGTATCTCTCAAAGTGTTAAATTTCCTTTTTTCCGATGAAAAAATAAATAATATAATGTAATATTTATTTGTTCAAAAACTTATCTAATTAAATGTTATTCTTAGTAAAAGAATTGCTTATTTAAAAATTCTCAGTAGACTAATATTCGCAATAGTTCAAATTATTATAGGTATTATATATTTTGAATATTTATCTAATCCTTTCACGAGCATTAAAAATTTGAAAAAATTAACTGAAACAATAAAATTAATATAACATATAAGAGGAGATATATACTTTCATCTTTCTTTGGGGAATAGAGGAAGATTATTAAAAAAAAATCTACAATAATTTTGATAAAATTAATATTTTTAATATTTAATATTAATATTGAAAATAATACAACTTTTTTATTGGTTAAATGGTCACTACTTTAGAAGAATTGAAAAATAAAGCCAAAGATAGGCTACCAAAACATATTGGTCTCATCGTTGATGGTATTTAGAAGAGGCTTCCACTTCTAAACATAAACAGACGATGGGCGAAAAAGAGAAACCTAGATATTAATTTTGGTCATTTAATTGGCTATGAAAATCTTAAAAAGAGGCTATTTGATTTTTTTGATGCAGGTATTCACTATTTAAGTCTTTATATCTTATCACTTGAAAATGTGAGAAGACGGAATGCAGAAGAACTAAAATATATATACAAGATAATGGTTAAAGCTGTCGATACAGTGATAAATGAATCGATTGTAAAAGATGAAAAAGTTAAGTTCAGTGTTATAGGAAGGATAATAATGCTACCGGAAAAGGCTAAAGCAAAAATTGAGGAACTAATTGAATTTACTAAGAACCACGATCAAAATTTCATAAATTTGTGTATTATGTATGATGGACATGAAGAAATAGTTGATGCTGTCAAACAAATAATTAATAGTGGAGTTCAACCTGAAGATGTAAATAAAGATTTAATTAAAGCACATCTCTATACGAAAAATTTCCCTCCATTAGATTATATCATCAGAACTGGAATGGATGATGGTGCTAGAATCTCAGGATTTCTGTTATGGGATTCTTCTTATGCTGAGTTTAAATTTAGAAATGATTTATGGCCTGATTATAATAAAGAAATGGTAATTGAAGATTTAAAGGACTTTTTAAAAAGAAATAGAAGAATGGGAGAATAAATCTTCATAATTTTTTATGACCTAAACTTAAGTAGTTAATCCATTATTAATTATTAAACCTAAAAAATAATGAGTTATTTGAATTAGTATTAAATAAGTGTATAAAAAAACAGTTGAATTATGTCAAATGTAGATAAAATCATTTCTTTTAACATAACAGAATTTCCGCAAAATTTATTGATTCCCGGGATAGAAAATAAGCTAAAAATACAAGCAATTAACATTTCTAATAAAAATGAAAATTTTAAATTTGATTTTGAGGGAGAAAATTTAAAAATTGATGTGAGTCCAGCTGAATTCAAGAACATTATTGAATTTGATCCTGGTGAAACTAAAAATATAGAATTAAAATTGGAGCCTACTGCAGATGGACATGGTAAACTGAATATCAATGTTAATTGGCTTAAGATTACGGAGATTAAAGTTAAAACACAAAAAATTAGAGAGATTGTTTCAGACAGTAAAACAAAAAAAATTCTACAAAAACAAGCCTTTCAAATTACTGAAAAGATTGAAATTTTCAATTCTGCTGAATATTTTATTGATATGACACAAGATATCATAAAAAAGGCGGAACAGCAACTCCAAACTTTAAGAGGGGAATTCAATTCAGCACAAACAATGGGTTCACCGACTTCAGAATTGGTTGAAAAAATAGATGCTTATATAAAACAAATAGCAAAAGGATATCTTTCGACTAATAATCCCTTAAAAGCTTTAGAGTATGCTTTAATGTTATCTAATAATTCTGAACAAATGGATTTATATACTAATTTAATTCGAGCTTATGCCTCAAAAGATTTTAATCAAATGGTACAATTAGCCACAAATTTATATGACTTGGAGCTGCAACAAAATATTCTTAAATTTTTAGCATTTGATCAAGTTTTAATTAATCCTGAACAGGCAATTAGAACAGCAATTTTAATCCAAAACTCATCACTTAAAGAGGATCTCCTAATTAATATTTTTAACAGAATTATTGAATCTAATCCGACATTAGCTTTGAGTTTTTCTCAACTAATAGATAATGAATTTCTGAAGGCAAGGAGTTTATTTAATATAGCAAAAAAACTATATGACCAAAATTCTAAATCTGAACTTGTTAATATCTTTCATTCTATCGTCCAATTAATGCTAGGAGCGTATGGAAACAACTTAGATAGTAGAAAAGCAAAAAAAAAATCATATGGTTTAATTATGAACGCAATTCATATGATTGCTGAAATTGAAAATCCCACTATGGCTAATTCTATTATTGAAAGAATTACTATTCAAGATCTTAAAGAAAAGTTGATGAAAGACCTATTTGATGTAATTTATGTAATGGTTGATGAAATTCAAACTAAAGTTGAAGCTACTCCCGTTTTTTCTCAATACTTCTTATTAAATATATATTTCTCTAAAATTAATAATGAAATTACAAATTTTAGCTTAATTGGTGGAAATATAAGTAATAATGTCCTTTTAAATGATTTTAATTTTACAATTGTATTTTTATCTCTCTTTGGTTTTGATTTTAGTGTGTTTCCAATTTTAGATCGTGTTTACAATGATATAAAGTATACTTTAAAGAAATCATTCGCGTATTTTGTGTTTCCCTCAAAACAGAATTATAATGAAAATGAATTAAAAACCCTTAAAGTTACATTAAACCAATTTTTCAAAAATCTTAGTAGCTCAAGAGGTCAAATTTTAATCGTTAACTTAGATTTTGTTCCTTATTTAGGAAAACCAACGGTGATCATATCAGATAAAAGTGAATCAAGCAAAAAAATTTACTCAAAAATTAAAAAAATTGGAGATACTATTAATTTGATAACTGATGATTCAGTTTTTAAAAGCGGTGCAATCTCTGATGAATTAGGACAAATTTTTCCAGGCAACAAATCTAGGATCATCAACTTAGTCCTATCATATGAATTTATAAATGATTATAATATTTTCAAAACTTTCATCCAAACCTTACTTTAAAATGAATTTATAAACTATAATTATAAAATTAAAATTTTTTATATATATTGTAAATGATAAAAAGATATTTTTAAATCAAAAATTATTTAAAGCAATTAAAAGGGAAGGCATTTATGGCAAAAGACAAAAAAAAGAAGCAAAAAAAAGAGAAAAAGAAGAAATCGAAAGCAAGTCAAAAAGGAGACACTTTTTCACAATTATACGCCAAGAAAGGTAAAGTAGGCTTACCAGGAGTTTCATTAGGAGAAAGTGTTGATCGATCTGGTGATAAATTATTTCTCGGATCAGATTATAGAGAGGTTTATATCCCAGAGAGACCTTGGGCGGAGATGTTAGCAGATACTGAACATTGGACTCCTTTACCGTTTACACATGGTATTGAAATGGAATTGATTATCGCAGATGATAGTGGAGAATACCCTCCTGGAGAAGAAATGGTTTTCCGGATGAAAGAAATTGTCAAGGACGCAATTAAAATTATGGATGAGATATTGTACGAGGGAAGAAGTGATTTTCTACCTGTTCCAGATTATATTCGTGAAAAAGTTCTAGCTAGGCCATGGGGTCGAGATGATCTTGAAAAAGGATATGCTATGAATATTCGTTATGCATTGGGGGATTCTTCAGTTGATATTGATACATTCGCTAGAGATGGAAATGTAACAGCAATTACTTATATATTAGAGCTTGTTACACCTCCATGTCTTTATGTTGAAGAACTAGCATTTTGGGCTAGCACTCTATTCCTATTAGCAAAAACTACATTACCAAAAGATTTGCACATTATTGCTTCTGCTATAAATCCTGCCACCAGAGAATATATGCGCGGAGTCTCCCAGGCGGATCACAGTCACATCGGATCCTTCCATTCAGAGTTAGAAAAGGTTCAATCTTACTGTATGATTCGAAATTTCATCCCACACCTTATTTCCCTTACATGTAATTCCCCAATTTTAAATAATAAACCTACAGATGTAGTGAAGGTTGTTAATGGTCGAATAACGGCTCCAAATTGCACTAGATCTCTAAGATTAAAATATAATACCACTATGTTAAGTGGAAATGACCCAAATCATTATATCCCCTATTTAACTGATCTTAGTGAAAATTCTGTGAATTATTTCCTTCAAATAGTGCAAAAGGCAAGCATAGAGGATGGTAGATTCCAAGATGTCTTCCCAATAACAGATTGGGGAACAATAGAAGTTAGAATTAGTGATGCACAGATATCTATCTGTCGAAGAATAGGAATCGGGATGTTGATTCAAGCAATGTGCTATAAAACAAGAAAATTACTAGAAAAGGGAGTTTGGGTGCCTGATGCAGGGAGCAATACGATCGCACCTAATCGTGAGGCAGCAATAGAGCGCGGTTTAATATCGCTGTTTCGTCCAGCTCCTGATCTAACAAGGGAAATGCTAGCTCAATATGATCCCGAATTTGCCGAACAATATCTAGGTCCTCAAGGTCAACCTGTGCGTTATATGATGCAAGCAGTTCAAAGAATGTTTTTCTATTTAAAGGATGAATTGAAGGAGTTAGGATTTTTATATTCTCCATTTATGAAACCAATTTTACAATCTGTTTTTGGTAGTGTTTCTTATGCTGAGCCACCAATTACAGAGGCGGAATATCAGCTTTCCCTTTATGATTATAAATTAAAAAATGGAGAAGATCCCAGCATTTTATATGATTTAATTTATTTTACAATCCAATATTGCCAGGATCCTTTAAATAATCCACTTACGGGGGTTCTAACTCTTCCAAAAGAGATGAGAGATTAGCATATTTATTTTTTAATTTTAATCTCTTAACTCAAGATTAAAGTGTAAAGCATTGTATATCCCAATATTGTAAGAAAGTGAATTGTTGCGAAAAGTGCTCCATTTTTTAGTAAACGTTTATAATCTAAATTTGCCACTTTGTATTTTTTTGCCAATGATAATGTGAGAAGATCGCATGCAGACCCTTGTGGCAAAAAGTTGCCTGCCATATTAACACCACCTATGAAAGCAATAATAAGGGGGTTAGGAAAAAAACCTTTTCCTATAACTGCTGAAAATATTGGGAGAAGGATAATGGTAACTGGTGTACCTGCTAGAAATGCTGAGAAAAGAGAAGTGATGCTTAATGTTACCAGCACAGCAAGATAAATATTGAAATTTAACAGATTTACTAAACCTGTAGAGATCAAATCCGAAAACCCGAAAAATGATAAAGAATTTGAAAGAATAAACAGAATTGCAAAAATGATAATGATTCTCCATTCAATCTCGTTTTTAAGGTCAGAAAAATTAGTTTTCTTAGAGTGAACAAGAAGAAGAATTGCTGCAGATATGATCGCGACAAGAGCAGGTTCGAATCCTATGAACATAAACACAAATGTGGTTATAACTATACCAATCGTCGAATAAAAATACTTTTTATTCTCAATCACAATTCCTGGAGCTAGCATTTCCAATAGTATCTTCTTGTTTCTTTCAGTAGGTTTTTCTTCTTTTCTCAAGATGAAGCGATCGATCAAATATATAGTGGATATTAATGTGATTAAAAATAAAATACTCATGTTGGCAAGGTACTCACCAAAACCCCATCCAAATTCCTGACCGATTATATAATTTTTTAAACTCGAAACAGGTGTTAGTATTGCACCGATGTTTATAGTAATTGTCATCCCCATCATGTATGTACCAGCGGGTATCTCTAAAACTCGACATGTCCTGTAGATCAGTGGAATTAAAATCAGTGAGAGTGTTAAATCTTCAATGAAAGCAACTACAATTCCTGTAAACAGGCAAATTATATAGAAGAATAAACGATTATTCCCTTTCGTAATATGGATGGATTTAATAGCAATATATTCTAAAACTCGGTCATTAGTTGCAAAATAGATGATAATCTGCATAGCAAATATGAAGATTAATGTCTTAAAACTGATAAATCCAAGAATTTTTTCCTCAGGAACATTAAAAAGAGTTAACATCGAAATTACGGCGATTACTCCAATGATTAACGATATAGGGAAATAATCGATCTTGTCTTGGGAAAAAAAGGACATTAAAATCGCAAATAAAACCAAGATTAATATTATAGCGGGTAAGTTCATTCAATAAAAAGAAATGGTTTCTATTTTAAAAAGAATATTAATAGATTGTTTATTTAATTTCCATACCAATAAATAAGTTTTAATTAGGTAATTATTACTAATTTCTAAAGAAAAATTATATTTGATCTTCTCATGCTAACTTGTACAATCGAACAAGACGGAAAAAAAAGACTAGAACAATTACTCGTAATTGATGCTCATTCTCATTTAGGTCAAGACGTAGATGGAGCAACCATGATGAATCCTTTGGCTCCAGGAGTAGGAACCTTTGATTTCTGGGGCAATGTGCAAGGGAGAATAAAAGCTGATTGGGAAAAATCTGGAGAACAATCTTTTACAACAACAATGGATGGTAAATTCACAAAAATATCATGGTCCTTTACACCCTTCCCTTTTACAGACAGACTTTATTACGAACTTGAAAAATTAGGAAAAAAACACTCGGATTTAAAAGAAAAATCAAAATTTTATTCGTTTATAGATCAAGGTGTTTGCTTTCCATTTCAAGATGTGTTTAGAGATAAGCATCCAGAAGCATTATATAGAGCAAGTAATATAAATGTATCTCGTTTTACAACTAGATTTCCATTTTCGATGAAACTCATTGGTTATGGTCGTTGTGACCCAATGGAGGGCCAAAAGGCTATAAATGAAGTGAAATATATAAGAGAAACCCTAGGACTCAGGGGTCTGAAATTACATCCTCGATCAGAAGGGTATATCGACAAAATGACATCTGAGAAGGTAATTAATGTTCTTATCGAAGCAGCAAGTTATTCTTTACCTGTGATTTTTGATACTAGGGGAAGGGGTTCAATTCTAGAAATAGGAAAATTAATTAGAACCGCAAGAAATGTAATTCAATCCAATTATTCTGATTTGCTTCCACATCTTAAAGTAATAATTGCTCATTTTGCTCAAGGAAATATTGATGATTACGATGTGTATAATGCTGTTGTTCAACCAAACACATATGGAGATCTTTCAATGTTGCATGGTGCTGGAGCTGGGAATTTCTTTGAAAGTTTTCGAAAATGGTTTCGATCTAATAACAAAAAGAGTGTGGATAATCGAGACTGGTCTGAGTATCTCCTATATGCATCAGATTATCCTTATTTTGGTGATTCCCATGCTCAAAAATTAATAAAATATATAATAAATAAGCAGTTCTTTGACACAGGGGGAACAATTGCAGATGTTAGAAATATTCTTGGATTAAATCAGTTAAGAATTTTACCAGAATATAATACACCTCAAAATCAAACAGAAAAAAAACCTATACCTAGTATTATCGTTTCTAATCCATTATTTCATCAAAATAAAATGAGTACTTATGATACGTCTATAATGGCTTTAGCAAAATTACTTGTAGATAACAAAGTAGATATTAAAAGGTTTTGTATTCAATTTAAAGATTCTTGGGAAACTTTTAATGATGATATTTTACTAACAACATTTTCAAATATTACAAAACAGGAAAGAAATTTGTTATTACTGAATTTGGTGAAAGATCAAATTGCTCTTTTTGCTCCATTAGATTCTAGTATTGAATGGAAAAAATTTGGTTATAATTATTTCACTCCTGAAGATCGTGCTTTCTTTGCTTCAGTTTTCAAGCAAAATTATTTAGCTTCAGATGTTAAACAAACAGTGGATACTTTTGCACATATTTACGCTTAATTAATAAATAACCACAGTATACCTAATATACTTTTTAATACTAATTAATATTAGAATAAAAAATATATTTCTACATTGGGAACTATAAATTTAATTACTTTATAGGGATGATTTTTGAAAGGAATTGTTATTCTAAACCTAGATAAAAAGTCAGAATTATCGAAAGACATTGAGTATCCAGAAAATGTATGTGAAGAATTGGGTGTTACTGATTCAATGTTAGCAACAGTTTTTGAGGAACATAAGAAGGTTAGAACAGGTCCAAATTATCTAGAAATGCAAATAAAACGAGATCTTAGTGTTGCTAGTTTTTTCACTGGTCACTCTTCAAGACATTTTATCGGGAAAGGAGATCATGTAATAACAGTATTTCTTTCAGATGAGGATATGCTTCCAAGAAATTTTGAGGGACAAGTACGGAGAATCGCTTTTGATTTATTACCTAAAAGAAAAGAGAAAAAATTTAAAGATTTATTTGCTAAATCATATGAGTTGTTGGAAAAGGGTGATCTTGATGCTTATTGGCAAGAGCGACAAGAACTTGAGTATGAAATAGGGGAGAAAAAAGAGAAAATTGATGATCTAGCACATAAAGTTTCTCTTTTAGTTTCAGATAGATCTGAACATCTAAGGAATGTAGACGCATTAAAAAATGAAGTAGCAAGTTTGTATTCAAAGTTAGAGAATTGGAGTATGCAGATGGCAGAATTAAATGAATATAATGCAAATTTGACGTCAAAAAATAGAGAATTGAATAGATTAATAAATGTGCAAAAATTATCATTGGATCAAAAAGATGAGCGAATTAATAACTTAAAAGCAAAATTAGGCGATACTAATGAAATTGAAAAAGGAGCTGAAAAATTACTCACTGAAATTAAAAGAATTAAACAAGATAATGAGAATCTTATTCAAGAAATTGCGAAATTGAATGAAACTAATAAGAAATTAAAATTCCAGTTACTAAAAGCAAATAGAGAGAGTGAATCTGTTACGAAGTTAGAACTCGAAATAAAAAGATTGAACGATAAAATATTAGGTGTAAAGAATGAAAAGGAGAATATTAAAAGACAATTAACAGATTTGGGAGAAGAAATAAAACTTGTACGTAAAGACCGTGATGAATATTATAAAATTATAAAGGAAAAAAATCTTCTTTAAGATGTTGTTAGAATAATAAAAAAAAAATTAAGATTTTTTTAAAAATTCAGCAAGGAAATTAACATTCCATTCTAAAACTGAACTTTTCCAAGATTGAAATTGTTTTGAAAAATCCTCTCTCTTAATTTGGATTGGATCTTCTCCAGCATCAATCTTTTTTTTAACTAAATCTATTATTTCTTTAATGTACTGACTTTCTAAAGAAAATTCCTCTTTAGATGCTAATTTTCCATGTCCTGGAACAGTAAGGTTAAAATCAAGTGTTAATAATTCTTCATTTACTAAGAGCCACCCCTCAGGATCTCCAGAGCCTAACCACGGATCACTCCGCGCAAATAAAAGATCTCCGGCAAACAATACTTTTTCTTCTGGGATATATACTATAACATCCCCATTAGTGTGAGCTTTATTAAAAGTTCGTAATTGAACAGACTTTTTCTTTCCGTATATAACACATCCTTCCTTAAATGTAAGATTTGGTTCTCGTAGAAAAAAATCGTCAGCGCGAACCGCTTTAAGAAATTTAAGATCATTTTCAATTTCTTTTCTTTTATCCTCATCTTTTTCTGCTTTGAGAGAATCTTCCATCTCTTTTAGGTCCATTTTCTTAAATTCTTCAATTCTTTTCTTACCTTCTGTTTGAATGTTTTTAAGGGTACGATCAGATGTCATTATTTGAACTGAGATATCAAATAATGAGGTTCCCATAAGATGATCCATATGATAATGAGTAATTACAATAAAATTAGGTTCTTTAAGAGTATATTGAGTAGCAGCTTTTTTCAAATCTTCAGCAGCTTTTATATTAATAGTAGTGTCAACAATTATCAAATAATCCTCTATGTCAATAAATCCTGCATTTCCTCCCATTCCAGAGTTTTCTTTAGAGATAGCAGCATAACTACTTTCTGAAACCTTGTATAGCTCAAAGAAATCTGATTCAAAATCTAACTTTTTTACAAATTCAAATGACATAAATTTTTTTAGAATATACTCTTGAAAAACTTTTGTGAATTTGTGATTTATCTAAATAGAATTTCGCAAAACAGCTCTATTTCACCTTTAGAATCCATTATTAAATTAAAGTATTAGATTTATTTCTAGTTTATTGGGGAGAATCATTCCTTAATCCTTATTATAGAGGATCAATATTCTCTTTCATAACTTTTTTAATAAAAAGGGTTAGATTTATGTTTAGAAAAAAAATTCAAAAATCTGCGGTTTTATTGGCGACTTTTTTAGCGTTTTCAATCTTAGCAATTACTTTAACTATTGATTTTCAGACTCATACTAACAGTTTCGCATTTATAGATGATAATGATACACTGAAAATTTCTGCTACGTATATAGATATTGAAATTGATGCATTAGCCACTACCAATACAACGAAATCAGGTAATTGGACTTGGGCAAAAGATAATGGTTATTGCACTGGATTTGGAACTCCTGCAAGCCCGTATATTATTGAGAGTCATATTTTTGATAATGGAGGTGCATTTGACGATTGTTTGAGAATACTAAATTCAAGAGTTTACTTTATTATCAGAAACTGTATTTTTAGAAATTCTGATTCTCTAGATTCTGGATTATATTTAAATAACGTTACTAACGGTGAAATTATTAATAATCTTATGTATGGATGTTTAAGAGGAATTGAATTTATATTTGTTAATAACACAGAGGTTAATGGAAATCATATATATAGCAATACTGAAGGTGTACGCGTATCAAATTCTCATCACAACATCTTATCAAACAATAATGCATCTGCAAATGCAAATCACGGAATGTATTTTACCCAAAGCACTTTTAATATAATTTCATACAATCTTGCATCAGAAATTCAAAATCAAAATGGAATTACTTTAACTTCAAATAGTGATAACAATATAGTATCAGGTAATACAGCTAGTTTCAATGGTCAAGATGGAATAGACATTGATTCTTGCGATGAGGTAACAGTAAAAAATAATGTCGTTTATGGCAATACTTTGAATGGAATTATTGTTGATGGAGTAGTTAACCTTCTTTGTGCAGATAATACAGCTTATGAAAACAAATATAATGGGATCCTTTTAGATAATGTAGATGATTCTGAGATTGAAAATAATAAAGCTCATCATAATGGTATGAATGGTATTGCTTTAATCTCGGGTAGTAGTTTAAATGTAATAAAATTGAATCTCTTAAAGTACAATAATTTAAGTGGAATTCTGTTAGATAGTGGTTGTAATAATAATGCACTCTTGAGTAATACTGCTAACGAAAATGATGATCATGGAATATTTTTGACGGGAAGTAACAATAATGCCTTAACAGATAACATAGCTAGCAGTAATAAAAAGAATGGAATTCATTTGGACTCGAGTAATGGAAATGCCATTATTTCAAATACTGCGAATAATAATAAAAACGGTACATTTCTTGATGGTAGTAATAACAATAAAATTATCAATAACATTCTATTAGGAAATCTAGTATGTTATAATGAAACAGGAAGCGTAGGTAACATATATGAAGGTAATATTTGTACTTCTGCCGGTGGACTCACAATTAATTTGGCTGTAGTAAATGTGATATTATTAGTCTTTGTTATTATTGAAAGCATAGCAATTGGAGCAATAGCCGCTTGGTTTTATTTGAAAAAACGAAAACCTCAAACTTAAATTTTTTATTTTTTTTTTAATTTTTTTCTGAACACTTATTGGATTCTAAACCTAATTAAAAGAATTGATAAATTTAAAATAAAGAAAAAAATTGCTGAGAAGTTATATAAGGAAAACAATTTGCTAGTTTAGAAATTACATACGTCAAATATAAAGAAAAAAAAATTTTGGGATTTATTTATAATTAATTCTCAGAATTCTTCGTCTTCTCAACAGGATAAAAAACGATATAACTCCGATTAAAGGTAACACCAGTAAAATTTCAAATCCTGGAATTCCACCTCCACGAGGTGAGAAGATATTTGTTTCGGTAAGTGTTAAAGTGTAACTACCCATAAACCATTGAAATGTACCATTAATGAGCAATCCAGTGGTCTTTTCATACCAAGCATGAGTAGAATACCAATCGTCTTCCAAAACCCATACATTGATAGTTCCTAATCCAGGATAATTTGCTACTGCTTCATCAACGACAGTATAAGGATGATCGAAACCACCATCAACAACAATTATTGTAGAATTTCCTAACGACATATTTGTAAATATCCAAACTGGAGTATGAACTCCATCATAAAATGTAGTACCTCCACTAGAATTTGAAGTGAGTCGAGTTTGTGTATCTTCAAGCCAAGTACCGGGAATTGGATTGCCTTGTATCCACCAAGTAACGTTATAAAGAGTACCAGAATGATATTCATATGTGAATCTTGAATTAACGGGAACTCCCTCATCGAAAGTGTAATTAGCATATAATCCATTAAAAATGCCAGATTGAGATGTTCTAAGATTATCTTGCGTTCCGAGGCTATATGATGCGAAAGTTAATAATATTGAACTACATAAGAAAGCTATTAAAAAATAGGATGTTTTTTTAGATTCCATCATAGCATCATTTGTGATTTTATAAAATTGATTTGTTCAATATTAAGATACTCTTGCTTTTAAAACTAGGTTAATTTGAAAAATTCCTAATCTTAATCAAAAATCTAAATAGATATAAAATTGCTATAAAATTCATTAAAGATATATTAAAAAATGAGGTATAATACAATTAATTTTAATCAGGTGTAAGTGAGTCAAGATCGGATAAATCCAAACCACTATCCATAACATCTGGTGCTTCTGCAAGAAATTCGTCTAGTATTTCTTTCAATTCATCTCCCGATCTTTTAAGAATTAGCCTAATTAACCCAATATTGATTTCTGGATCTGAGATAAGCGTCAATACACCTTTAGGTCCACAACTTGATGCAAAAATTTTTCCGCCCGAGAATTCTGACGTTACTATTTCCAGATTGCCAAGCTCCAGGTTCTTTCCCTGCTCTTCGCTAGCACAGAAAACTGCACTGGCAATAGCTCCAATGCCATCAACATCAGCAGGGAAGTAGGAAAATTTAGATACACTTGCAATGGTTAATCCAGTCCTGTCAACCAGAATTACTTTCTTGATACCGCTTTCACTCTTAATTATTTTACTAAGAATATTATCGAAACTTTTAGTATCAATACTAATACTCATACACCTTTTTAACTAATTTTTAGTATTATAATTATATATTTAATAATATATTCTTCAATCTTTAAAACTATTATAATTATTTGAATTTATAAAATTATCTTTTTAAAATCTTTCATAGGAAATTTAGGAAAATAAATTCATTAGAAGAAGATTTTAAAAGGTTTATATTAAATTCCTAATAATTTTAATAAAAGATATTTTTCATATATTAATATCACGAAAGTATAATTAGAAATGAAATCAGAATTGAAAACGGTAGATAGATATAAACATATGCGAGATGGAATAGAAAAAAGATTTCATAGAGTAATGATAAAAACAGACAAAAAAAAATTATTTATCCCTATGCTTTTGAATGCTTGATTGCTGAAAATTATAGTAGATATAATGAATTTTATCGAAAATGTACTAAATTTATTGATTTCATTTCGAATTCTAAATAAGGATAAGAGTTGTTTAAAATGAACTTGGGTTTAAAAAATAAGGTCGCATTAGTTTTAGCATCGAGTAAAGGATTAGGATTAGCCTGTTCTAAGGGATTTTATGAAGAGGGAGCTAATGTAGTGATTTGTAGTCGCTCAAAAAAAAATCTAAACCAAGCAAAGGACCAAATAGAATCTATAGAATCCATTACTACAGAGAATAGGATTTTTTCGATTGTTGCAGATTTAATGTACGAAGATCAAATAGGGAATCTTGTGGAGAAAACTTTAGAAGAATTTGGGAGGATCGATATTCTGGTGCATAATGCTGGGGGGCCCCCTTCAGCTCCCATCGATAAAATAAGTAAGCAAGATTGGTCAAATTCAATTGATTTAAATCTCCGTTCTTTTATTCGCATTACAGATTTAGTGATTCCTATTATGATAAAACAAGGCAGTGGAAGGATTATTGCGATTACATCTGTTTCTGTAAAACAACCGTTAAATAATTTGGTTTTATCAAATACGACAAGGATGGGAGTTGTAGGATTTGCCAAAACACTCGCAAATGAATATGCAAAGTATAATATTTTAGTGAATGTTGTATGTCCTGGTCCAACACTTACAAATCGCATGAGGGACTTGATCAATAAAACAGTAAAGGATACAGGAAAATCTTATAATGAGGTTGAGAAAACATGG
>JBHLNL010000218.1:0-3975 GCA_048941605.1 Promethearchaeota archaeon
AATCATAACTTTCATGTTCAAGTCCAGTCCCTTCAGTAGTTGCTTCCAAAATCTCTTGATATAACTTATTGAAGTCCTCCGTCGATATTGCTTTGCCAAAATTTTTGTTATAGAGAACTTTTTCATCTTTTAAAATATACACTTGCCTTAGCATGTTTCCAGCCTAAATCTTATGAAACTTATAATATAAGAAGTTTATCTTTCTTTTTTTAAAGATAAAATCAAAATTTTGATATTTTTCTTTGATTCTTCAATCTAAATTTAAATATTTAAATTTTTAGAAAATAACAATTATGAGGGATAATACATAGAATTATTTTAATTATCTTTAGTAAGAAAAAAAAGAATTAAGTAAATTTTTGATACAATTATGCATATTTTATATTATCTACTCAAATGATTAAACAGCTAATTATAAATATAGATATTATATGAATTTTTTGTCATAAAAAATATTAATAATAATCCGAATGGTATCAATAAAGAAAAGTTAAATACGAAAATTTGCATATTTAATGATAAAAATCTTTTTTTTTTAATTTCAAAAAAACTATTTTAGAAAAATTGTTAGTAAAAAATGATAAAAATGACTATTTATAAACGCACGCAAATAAAAGGAGTTATAGTTCTTTTCCTTATTACTTTAATTCCATTAATTTTCGGTTTACTTCCAAGCTCGTTTAAGAGTTTTGATAATTCTATTGAAAATGAGATAACTCGAGAAGATTCAGATTTGGGATTAGGTTTACCTCCAACTACTTATGATTGGTGGAATAATTCTTGGAATTTTCGAGTTCCGGTGGGAATTACGGCAATTGGTGGTCAACAAGATGCTCCAGTTGAGTTTTTTATTAATTTTACTGAATATTTTAATGATTTGAATATTCAAAATCCTGAATTAAACACATCAACCATTCGTGTTGTTGAATATCTCTCAGGTTCTAATTATTATGAAGTTGAAAGTCAATTTGATCCATATTCGAGATCTTATGATAGCCAAACAAACGCTATAGGTGATTTAATTTGGGTATTAAATGGAACAACTTCAAATGGGCAAACTCGAGATTTCTTTATCTATTTTAATAATGGAACAGATATAAAGATTCAAGACCCAAATTATGATACAATAAGGATATGGCATGAAGGTTTCGAAGAATATCAACCTGGAGATATTTTAAGACCTACTGATGGACAAGACAATTACCATCCAACTTTCTGGGAAATAAGCAATAGTACATCAGCAAGAGGCACTTCTTCTCTCCATATTTGGGGAAATTGTTGGAAAATGTCTGCTACAGGCTCAATAACTGTTAATTCCAACACTAGAGTCACTGCAAAAATGAGATTTGATGATCCAAGTATTCAAAGAGAAATTTCCGGTATAGGATTCGACGATTCCCCGAATAATATTCCTACTAGTGGGAATAGTTATAGAATAAGGGGGTCTCAATCATGGGGAACTGCCGGAGGAAATAAATTTGTCAATCAATTTTATGCCGCAAATACTTTCTTTTGGTATACTTTTATTCCTAGCACAGAATTTTCTTTAAATCCATTCACTTATATTGTTTATATTGCTGATGATGATAGTTGGACTAACCTTGACCTATATTGGGATGATATTTCTATTTGGAATAAGCCTATTCAAACAACTCCGAATAATTCACTTCAGACAACATTAGGGGATATCCAACCAATTGCATATACTTTGAATGTTATTTGTAAAGATGAAGATGGGAATCCAGTACCTAACGCGCAAATTTACTTAACTAATGACTTATTTCCCTCATACAATCAAAACCATGAAGCTGACGAGAACGGAGAATGGACATTCGAAGATCTGGAAAAAGATGCATTCTATAATATTACTGTCAATTATACTCAAAATGGTCTTATCACTCCAAAAACTGAAATTGTATTTTATTATGAAAATTTTCAAATAACTCAACTGAACAATCGATTAACAGCATTTCTTACCTTGAGTAAATTCACTTTTAATGTAACGGATAAAGATAATAATCCAATTCAGTATGGATTCGTTTTACTTAAAAGTGGAGTAGAAATTGTAGGAAAAACCATTCTTAGTATTATTGGTACTGGATCTATAACGTGGTTGAATAATACTGCGTATGATTATGAAATCTATTATGATTATGATTCACTTGTAGATAATTCAAATTATAGATATTCAAATTTACTTATTTATAGCGACTCTGTTCTCGGAAAAGATATTGATGTTTCAACCGAGATTACAAAAATAACTTTTAATGTTACTGATAATACAGCAGAAAAAGTACCATTTACAAATGCCAAATTAAGATTTTATAATCAAACAGATTATGATAATGAAAACGAAATTATAGCAAATGTCACTGTCGATATAAATGGATTAGCAACATTCATATCATTTAGTAATTCATATGGAAGCTGGGGGAATTATACTATGGATATATATTTTGGCGGTTTTGAACAAGATTTTCTGGTAAATCCTCCAAGTGCATCTTTTCATGAATATAATTTTATTTTGATTTCTGAAGAATATGTTTCCATAGAAATTTTAACTACTAATAGGGATAAATATAACTCAACTGTAAACATAATTAATTATGATTCAAATGTATATTGGGGTAACATCGTTTCTATTAATTTTAATTTCACTTATCGAGATCCCGTCACACCATCTCCTACATTGGTAACTCCAGATGAACTTATTATTCAAATATTTGATGGTGAACTTACACAATATAGTACAAAAATTGACATATTATTCTCTGAAATTTCCACAGGTATTTTTAATTATACTTTCAATACAGATGATTTTAACTTATTAGGAGGAACTTCATACTACTTTAAAATTACAGGCAATTATGAAAGCTATTTATTTAATGATATTGGATTCATATTACTTAATATTCAAGCTGTACCTACTGGAATAAATTACTACGACTATTCTTTAAATCCATTAATTAATAAGAGATTTTCAGTAATTTATGAGGAGTCTGAATATGTAACTGTTGATTATTTTAATGTATTTACAAGTAGTTCTTTACCAGGAGCTTACATTACATATAGTTGGGATTACGGTTCTGGTGTATTAATTGATGATCCAATACATGTGAATATGTATTATTTTGAATTTGATTCTTCACTTGCACCTGATGATGCTGAATATTTAATTGATATTAGAGCCACTTTATCAAATTATAGTACTATTGATGATTCAATTATAGTGAAAATACTTCCTAGACCAACATCTATTAATGGAACTACTAGTTTATTCCAAATTTCTCCAGATATCCATGTTTTTGACTCGGTTAATTACTTATTTGAATATAAAGATATACTCCGCGATGTCGTCATCGGAGATTTAGACGTTGCTAGTTATAATTGGTATAGGTTAGATGAAGATGGAAACCCTCTTAGTGGTCCTGGAAATGAAGGGTCTGATGTTTTATTACCCGCTCCAAATAATCAATATATGCTTGATTTTGATACAGAATTAAGAGAAGTAGGTTTATATTCGATTTTTATAACTATGCAAAAAAATAATTATGAAGTCAGAAATGCTTTCATTGCTTTAACTATCAGCAAAAGACCTATATTAATGGATTTATATGCTAATGGAGTGTTATCTTCTAGAATAAGTATTATTCAGGGAAGGAGTATTAATTTTAGTGCTATTCTTACTGATGGTACCAATGGAAGCGCATTAACTGGGGCAAATGTTAGATTACAACTCAATGGAATTAATTATACATTGGATCCAGTTCTGGGTTCACCAGGAACTTATCAATATATTTTTTCAACAAGCCATATAAATGCATTCTTTATGCCTCAAACTCTAACAGGTCAAATTATTATTGAATTAGAGAACTACGAGATAGATCCAGAACCCATAACAGTTATAGTTAATATGCCAGAGATATTAGGTATTCCGGCATTTTATTTCTTAATGATTGTAGGGTCAATTATAGC
>JBHLNL010000219.1:0-3932 GCA_048941605.1 Promethearchaeota archaeon
TTAAAGATAAAAGAAGACCAAAAGTGAAATAATATCCAGAGAATGTTAGAATTGTTGTAATAGGAACCAAAAAGGGAGGTACATGATATAATGTAAAAACTATAGAGGATATAATAATTGAATATATTAATTTTAGTTTTACTTTTAACTTTTTAATTAGGAATCCTCTGAAAAAACCTTCTTCACATGGTCCAACTATCATTATTTGAAGAACTATTAATATTATTAATTGAGTAAAATTTGGTTGAATAGGAGTAGTATTGATAGATCCTTCTTGAGCGTCCATAATAAATTCAGCACCAAAAATACTCCCAACAATGATATCTCTGAAAAATGCTAGAATATAACCACTTAAAAAGAAAAAAACGATACTAATACTTAGTCCTGATATTATTTTTAAAAAGACATCCTCATTTTTTTGAAAACCCATCTCAATTATAATTTCTTTAAAAGGCTTTCTTTCAAATTTACTTGTTATAAAAGCAGGAACGATAATGAAAATAATTTCTAATAAT
The DNA here is from genome assembly GCA_048941605.1 of Promethearchaeota archaeon. Lineage (GTDB taxonomy): Archaea > Asgardarchaeota > Lokiarchaeia > Sigyniarchaeales > SOKP01 > Loki-b32. Next base: position 516 of record JBHLNL010000219.1, read on the forward strand.
GTTAAACCTATCAAAACCCAGGGATTCTCTCCTAGCAGCATTATTACTCCTATGAATATTAATATTTTATTTAATACCTATAAATTAAAAAATTTAATATCTCGTTATTATTATTATGAATCTTATTATTTGTACTTTTAAATGACAATTAGGGAAAAATTCTATAATTCTGAGGATAGAAATTCTCACTTATTTTCAAGTAATAAAGAGATTAAAAATAACCTTGGATTAACAAAAGAACAAATTCTACTAAAAGATCTCAAAACAATCGCAAAAGAATACCTAGAGCTTGAAAAATTAAAAAAATTGTTCGTTAATATTGTTACTAAAAACCTTGATGAATTAAATTTCTCCGAATTCATTAATTTCCCTAAATTTTACGTAAAAGAACCATTTTTAAAAAATAGAGTTAAACCAGCAAACATAAGAGGATTAAACGTTATTAGTGTAGATGGGAGTTCCGTAACTAAAAAATTTGTGAACGTAGATTTCTCATTCTTAAAGGCAATTGCTGTTAAATACTATTTTCAAAAAAATCATACAGCAACGATTACATACTATCCTGATGTTAATGGATTTAATAATTACTTAGTTCAAGGAAATGTTCTTAATCAAGATGAAACCACAGTAGAAACGAAAATCTCTATTGATATGAATTTCATGGAGATCAATTTACTAAATAATATGATTAGTAAATCTTCTGATATTGATGTGATTATAATCGATGGATCTATAGTTATTATGCCAATAAATTTGGTATTTTCAAAGGATCCTGAAATATCTAAGAAATATGATAAATTATTAAAAGAATATCATAAGTTATATTTGAATTGTAAAGAAAATGGAATTTTATTAATTGGCTCAATTAAGGATACGAGGACATCTGCGCTCTCTCATCTTTTAAGAGATTCCATCCAATTGTTGAAACCTAGTCATTCAAAATTGTCTGAATTCATTAAAATAAATTATCGAAGAGTAATAGAGTATTTTTCAGACCTTGATTTGTTTAATAGAATATTGAAAAAGTCTGAAAGGACTTGTATCTTTAATTGTAAAAGAGAAATTGATAAAATAAGGGATACAGGAATTAAAAAGGAGATACCATACTATTTTCCTCTTTCATTTTATGCTTTTTATTTAAAGACTGCTAGATATGATACACCTTGTAGAATAGAGTTCTTCATGGACGAAAAGCACCTTTTTGAAAAGGCTTCAGAGAAAGCAGATTTAATTACATCTATTCTATTACCGATATCAAGTTTGAATGAACATTATGGATTGCCGATCCCTCAAATTGAAGCTCATAGACGTGCTGTTTTCAAACCAGCTGAAATAGATATATTATTCAATAATTTATCTAGAACTTTAAATACTCACGGTATTATGTTATTAGAAAAAAGGAGAAATAGAAGACCATTTTAAAGTTTATTGTAGCTTAACCTATTTACAAAAATATCCTCAAAGAACAAGTGCTTTTTTTTAACAATTTGGTTTTTATAGCCTAAATTAGTAATTAACTTATTTGTTTTATCTAAATCTATTCTACTAGATGTTATACAATAAATATAATGCTTTTTTTGTAAATTTATAAATTGAATCGCTTTTTCAAGAAAATTAATCAAAACTTCATGGCCTTCTTCTCCTCCGTTCCAACTATGATCGATATCTTTTTTTTGTTCTTCTCTAATTAACCGAGATGATGGTAGATATGGTGGATTGAATATAATAATATTAAATGAATTTTTTAAGTTAACTGGGAAAGAATTGAATAAATCTGAATATAAAAAGTTAATTTCGTCATGGATTTCATTTGCTTTTTGGTTTAATTTAGCACATTTTATAGCATTTTTAGATATGTCAGAAGCATAAATTTTGGGATTAAAATTAATAATTTGCTTTTTAATTAATAGAAAAAAAATAGCAATTATTCCTGTTCCGGTACCTAAATCAAGAAGATTTTTAATCTCATTTATATTTATGCCATCAAAAAAAGAATTATCAATTCTATTTTTAAAATAATCTAATAATAGATAAGTATCATCGGAAGGAGCATAAACTTTCTCAAAATTACAGTTTATTATTGGATCTGGAAATGGAAATATGCTCACCTCTTATAATCATGTTCTAAAGGAACAGAATAGTTTACTAATTTCAATATATTCTTCAATTTCAAAGTTGAATACTTTTTTATTTTCAAAATCATTCTTCTGTAGAATATTGAGAATTTCTTCTTTATTGTATGCAATATCTTCTTGAGTCTTAAAATATAGTGCAATGGCATTGGCAATATTTTTATTTTTATAAGGCATTATGCCACTAATAAATTTTAAAAAAAATTCTATAGTACTTTTTTCTGATAAGAAAGCATTAATTTTATCTTTGGGAATAATCTTTATTAGAGAAAGCGCGATTTGTGGAATAGGGTAAAAACTTTTCCTTGATATATTTGATCTTAAAATTGGATTCATGAATGTGTTAACGCTAATACTAATTCTTGAGAAATTTTTATAATCACTAGACAAAAATATTCGATCAGCGATATTTTTTTCAATCGTCAATATTCCAATTGGTGAATTTTTTATGAAGAATAACTTATCTAATATGGGGCCCGTTATTGTGTAAGGGATATTAGAAATCACTTTATTATGAGGAGGAATTTCAATCTTAAGTATATCTCCATGAATAATTTCTATATTTTCATATACAGAAAATTTATCATTTAAATACGTCCATAATCGGTAATCAATTTCAACAGCATAAACTTTATTAACTAATTCTACCAATTCTTGTGTTAAGGCGCCTAATCCGGGTCCAATTTCTAAAACTACATCATTTTGAGAAGTATTAGAAATAGAAATAATCTTTTTTAATACATTTTCATCAATTATAAAATTCTGGCCTAATTTTTTGCTAGGTATTATTTTCAGTTGTTTTAAAAGGAGTTGTATGGCTTTTTTATTCATTAGGTTCATTCATATTTTTGAGTCTTACTGAAAAGATAATATTTTACATCTCTTTGAAGTTCTTTTATAATTCTCTGTGCTATCAATTTAGCAGGGTTAGAAATACTAGTTCTATCTGCAATATCTTGAAATGTTCCGAATCTTTGCCTGTCTCTAGCCTCAAGAATTTCCCACATGTGTTTTTGCCCTATTCCTGGTAATAATTTCAAAGCATGCATTCTTGGAGTAATTGAAGTGGAATTATTAAAGAAATTGATAAACTCTTCCTCAAACTTTAAGACTTCTTTTTCTAATATTGGTTGAATAAGTGCTTTCGATGTACTTGTTAAATCGTTATAATCAATTTTCTTTAGGACTTCCCTTAATTTCTCTTCGTTTAAGAATTCTTCATACGTTTTTTGTTCTTGGACTTTGATAGAAGAGGATTTATTCATTTTAACTTCATAAAGAACAA
>JBHLNL010000220.1:0-3912 GCA_048941605.1 Promethearchaeota archaeon
ATCATAAAAACTACTGAAGAAAAGATAATTTCCACCTTAAAAGAATTTGCTAAATATCAGTTATTAGAAAAAGTAAAAGAAAAATTAGAAAATATTGTAAAGGAAGCAAAAGAGGATTTGGAAAGAGAAATAGAGACAATTGTTATAAAAAAAAGAACCTCTTGATCCAATAGATAAAGAGCGAGAAGATAAAAGGTGGAAGCATTCAATGAATTATTATCTATTAAATCCACATAAATTTACTTTTGGATTAAGAGATTTGAAAGAGAAAAACCTCAAAAGATTTTAATACTTTTTTTTAATTTTTTTTTATTTTATTTTTTGGACCTTATATTTATAGATTACAAATTCAATAATAATGATCTAAAAAATCTTATATTTTTTTAATAATATTAGAATTTAACTTGTTGTATTAAAAATAGGAGTAGACTTTTTTTATGAGTAAGGGATTTCGACTTCTTCGTGTTGAATATATTTTTTCTGTGCTGATACCTTGTCTGTTGTGCATTTATCTGAACGGATATGATGTTATTGATAATATATGGATATTGGCGGGATTTGCATTTTATGCGATTACAGGAAACACTCTTAATGATGCTATTGATATGAGTGATCCGAATGAAAAAGAAACCTTGGAAAGAGTGAAAGGATACAACAGAAAAGAAGTTTTAGTTCTTGCAATCGCAAGTTTTCTGCTGGGGACCATGTGTTTTATGAATGATATTTTAATTGATCCTTTATTAGGAATTTATTTAGCAATCATTGTTTTCATGGTGATATTCTATTGTTTATATAAATCCCTTGTAATTGTTAATCATATTATTTTAGGAGTTTCTCATATTATTCTGCCTTATTTTATGATTAAAATTAATGCAGGAGATATTTTCTTGAATATATTCCCAGAAATGGAATTAAATGAATCTTTAATATTGACCGCTATAACAGCGGTAGCATTTACTGGACAAATGGTTCATGAAATGATTGATGGAGATTCTTTAGCCAAATTAAAACCAAGAACATCTCAGATTGTAATTTGGGTTGCTTGTATAATATCTTTAGCTATAGCAATAATCTCTTTTATCATTACAAAATATTTGATTTTCTTGCCTATTTTATTTTTTCCTTTAGGAATCATGTATATTTATAGAACTCCTAGAACTGATTTATTGGGAAGAACTTCATTGAAGGATATCGGAATTATCTTAGGAAATCTTATGCTTATTTATTTGATAATTTTAATCATAGCTCCATAAAAATATAAAAAGAGTTTTATTTGATGTCTAATAATACCATCATTTTTTTAAGACACGCTGAGACAGAAATTGACAAGGACATAGCGGTATCTCATTGGATACTTACTAAAAAGGGCAAAAAAGATGTTTCTAAGATTTTTAAATTAAATGTATTTAATGATGTCGATGTAATTATCTCTTCAAACGAAGAAAAAGCATACATGACAGCCCATCATTTTTCAGAAAGACTTAATAGAGAAATCCTTAGAGTTGAGAATTTAAATGAAATTAATAGAGATCAAGGGAAATTCATAAATACAAATCAGGAATATTTAGAGAATTTGAAACTATGTATGGAACATAGAAATAAATCATTTAATAATTGGGAAACTGTAAATAATGCACTCAAGCGTTTTTCAAAAAAGATTCAAGAATTTGATTTAGAGTATACAAACAAGAAGATTTTAGTTGTTGCACATGGAATTGTTATAAATCTATATTTTGCAGAAGTGCTTGGAAAACTAGACAATGTATATGAGAGATGGTCAACAAATACATTTTGTGATTATGGAATAATTCAAAATGGTAAGGTTGTAAAAGATATTTCAAAAATTTAATAATGGTATTTTATGAATTCAAAATTCTTTAAAAAAGCTAAATTTCAAAAAAAAATTGATGAAGATATCTCTCAATGTTTTACGTGTGAGAGAAAATGCAAAATCACTAAAGGAAAAGCAGGTTTTTGCCATACTCGGATTAATCAAGATGGTGAAATATATACAATTGTTTATGGATTGATACCCGCTTTATCTTTCAATCCAATAGAAAAGAAACCACTGTATCATTTTTATCCGGGTAGTGTAGCTATTACAATCGGAACTTATGGCTGTAATTTTGACTGTTTTTGGTGTCAGAACCATCATTTGTCAAAGACTGATCCTTCAAAAGCTATACAATTTGCAACCTTAAAAGAATTTATCTCCCCCAAAAAAATAATTGAGATTGCTCTAAAAAGGAAATGTAAAGGAACATCAGTATCCTTTAATGAACCCACGTTATTGTTTGAATATTCATTAGAAGTGTTTAAATTAGCAAAAAAAAATGGTTTATATAATACCTATGTAACAAATGGCTACATGACAGAGGATGTTTTGAGAGATTTAGTTGAGTCTGGTCTTGATGCGATGAATATAGATATAAAAGGAGATCTTGATATGGTAGAAAAATATTGTGGTACTGACGTAGAAATTGTGTGGAGAAATGCTAAATTAGCTAAGAAATTGGGTGTCCATGTTGAAATTACAACTCTTTTAATTCAAGAATTTAATTCTAAAGAGGAAATAGTTAGAATGATTGCTAAAAGAATTCATGATGAATTAGGTGAATTAACACCATTTCATATAAGCCGCTTTTTTCCACATTACAAATCAGATAATTATGGATTGAATCAACCAACACCTTTTAATCTTCTATATGATGCTTATGAGATTGCAAAAGATGTTGGTTTAAAATACGTATATCTTGGAAATTTACCAAGTATTGATTATGACAGTACATATTGTCCTAAATGCTCTAAATTAGTTATAAAAAGAAAAATATTAGGAGTTCAGGATCTTTTTTTAGATTCTTATGGAAATTGTAAATTTTGTGGATTCCCTATTTCTATCATTTAGTCTTTGAAAAATTTCTTACTAGAACTAATGAAAAAGTAAATGTTTAATATTAACCCAGCAAATATTATATTAAAATTTTAAAAAGACAAAAAGAATATTAAAAAAATGACATTATTATACCAAGCAGCAGGATTCTTCAGTGAAGGAGAAATGAAAATGGTACAGTATCCTGGCGTACATTATGCAAAGATTGATATTACTACTGATGGTTTGACTTTTGAAGGTCAAAATGTAACTGTTCCTGCAACTGGATTTACTAAAAATAGTGCAGGAGTTCATATAGAGATTCCATGGAAAGATATTTCTTCAGCTTACAAAACTAAACGTCGAGTAATGCATGTTGTTAAAATCGAAACTTATTCTGGTAAATTTTACACAATAATCCCACTTGATGATCTCAAACATTTTATAAAGCAATCTAAGAAAAATTCAATAGCGTTAGCAGAAACCATTAACAAAGCCAGATCTCAAGTTGAGAGCTCCCAACTTAATTTATGTCCCAAATGCGGAAAACCATTAAAACCTGATTCTGATTTTTGTGGTGATTGTGGTCATAAACTAAAATAGAAATTAAAACTTAATTCTAAAAAATTTTTCTTTCTTCTTTTTATACAAAAATAAAAAAAGTAATTTAATTTACTGTTAAATATTCCTTCAGATAATTTCTATCTTTTGGCCACACTTGGTACAAAATGTAGTACTTTTTTCTTGTTCTACCCCACAAAAAGGACAAATTATTAAATCCTCTGATTTCTTAGTCTCTGTCAGGTCTAAACTCTCAGCTGCAGGCGTTTCCTTGATATATTGATAAGTCTTCATTTTTTTTTTGTGTCTTAACCATTCCTTAGGTCGAATATAGCCAAATAACCAACAATTGAGAATTATTATAAATGCGAAGAAAGGGACCGCAATAAAAGGATTCGTAAAAAAGTTTGGACCAAAGATAAAATATAGAATTAACATAACAGCCACAGTTATTATTAACGAAATAAATGACAAGCGATGCT
>JBHLNL010000221.1:0-3886 GCA_048941605.1 Promethearchaeota archaeon
TGGTTTTTTACTCAACAATTTTATTCTATCTGAAATTGATAAGGGGATAGCAGAACAAATTCGTATACCGAAACCCACAGACTCCAATTATGATGAATGGATCTCAAATGATTATCCCGGTGCAATTCCTATGTATAAAAGGTTCTATTTATGGAATTTAACTAATCCAAGAGGAGTTATTGATGGTTATAAACCAGAATATGTAGAAATTGGTCCATATGTTTATCGTGAATATAGTACTAAATATGATGTGAGTTTTAGTCCCAATTGGGATGAAGTTAGTTATAAGCAGTACTCAACATATATTTTTAATCCCGAATTGTCTGATTCCTCATGCAATCCTGGTGATTACATTACAAACATAAACCCTGCCTATTTAGGCGTTTTAGAACTAGCTGGAAATGAAGAAAATCTGATAAAGGTGATGTTTCCAACAGTTCTTTTAGAAGTGAAAGATAAGTTTGCCCAAGAATTAACTATTACATTAAATGATCTTTTAACTAATGAAGGAATTTATAATATGCTCGTTGGAGCTTTAAGTGATATGCTTGGAGAATTATTTTCAGGAATTCTTAATCAAGAAGCTATTGAGCTAACTGCAACTTGGATTGTTGATTTTTTAACTACATATATAGTACCCTTAGAAGACCTTGTGGAATTTATGGTAGATGCAATGCCTACTGCAGAAGAAATTTTCTTTGGAGAATGGGCAAATGATTATTTCCCTGAAGTTCAAGTGAATTTATCGATTCTTTTCAGATACATTTTAGAAGTTATTAATGATCTTGTTGATTTCATTGTTGATCTAATTTTCTTCTGGGATGTTTTACACCTTTTTGATGCCATTAAGAATGCACTTAAAGAAGAATTAAAGAATATGTTTGAGGTGCTATTTACTGACTCTCCCATAGCTGAAGCAATTGAAGATCTTCTATCCAATTTTATACGAGATTTAGGGGCAGAAATGGTTAATAAAGAAGGTAGTGAGACAGGAGAAGGTGTTGATATTGATGGCAGAGAACCATATAATTATCCTGGCTCATGTGCGGATTTAAATATCACTAATTATACCAAATACGGTGAATCTGGCATAACTCAGGGGCAATGTCAGGCGCTTTGGGATTCAAATAACCCTAACTCACTTGTAGGCATGGATATAATTGCTAATCCAATATGGTTTGAAGCTCTGGTGGGAGTTGAAGAAAGTCAGATTGAATTAATTGATAATTTCAATTTAACTGAAACACAATTATATTTGATTTTAAAATGGATTAATAGCAGTATCAACAGCTGGTTAAAAAATATATGTGAATATACTATAAATGAATGGAACAGTGGACTCATCACTACTCGTACTGTAGATGAATGGCTATTTACTGCTGTGGATAATTTAGTATATGAACAAGATCCAACAAGAGCAAAAGTAGGGATTTTTGACAACTGTATTTCTGAAGCCGAAGCCGAAGCAGCAAGTATCAAAAGTTTTACTATAAATACAGGGAGAACTGATTTAAACAAAGTACGAGAGACTATTAAATATGATGACAAGGAAATAATTACTCTTTGGAAAGAAGAAGAAATCGTTCAGGGAACAGATGGTACTCAATTTGCCCCTCAAGTTTCAGAATCAAATATACTTCACGTTTTTGTGTCAGATTTGTTAAGATCAGTTGATCTATTCTTTACTGGAACCACAAGAATCCACAATATTGAATTATTTAGATTTGAATTATCAAGTCAAACTTTTAAAGTTGATTCTAATTACTACCAGTCTATAGAAGGTTTGGCAAATATGACTGCAGATCAGGGAATTCCTATTTTCCTAAGTAAGCCTCATTTCCTTGATGCAGATAATTATTTGATTTCATCTATAAAGGGTATAGCCCCAATTAAGGAATTACATGATACTTATCTTGACGTAGAGCCCAATACTGGGATTGTAATGAATGCAGCTGAAAGGTTTCAAATTAACTTCATGATCAATGATACTGATATCTGGTATAAAAATTGTTGGGAAGGAATAATGCCTATTCTATGGCTCGAGTTTGGAGGACAGATCACGGAAGATTTAGCAAATAGCTTTAAACAATTAGTTTATGGTACACAGATGTTAAGTGCAACTCTATTTCAATCAACCATTGGAATAGGAGCGACTCTCATTATCCCTGGGTTAATTTTCACAACAACTCAAAATCGTAAACGAATAAAGGATAAGACTATTAAATTAAAGAAAAATATGAAACCCTCAAAATTTAAGAAAAATGAGCAACTATCTTCACCATCTCAAGTAGAATCAATAGAACATGAAGAAATGATAATATCGCTAAATCATGAAAAATCAAAATCCTCAATTGAAGATTATCAAAAAGCTCTAGATCATGGAATCTCAGAACAATTAAAAGATGAAGAAAAAAGCCTTCATGATGATAACGAATAAGAGAGACTAAATTTTTTATATATATACAATTCTCATAAGAGTGACATGCATACGAATAACAAAAAAAATATCATTAATCACGAATTTGTGATTTTGGAATGTATTAGGGATAATCCTGGGGGAGTTACAGTTTCAGATATAGCTAACTTTACAAAATTTTCTAGAAATACTGTATCCAAATATGTTGCTGTATTAGAAGCCAAAAATCAAATTTTTAATAAGAAGATTGGAGCTTATAAATTATATTTTACTATAAAAAGAAGTTATATTCCATTAGAATTAGCAAATTCATACTATAAAGCTCTTATTTCACGCTTTAAAAAATACATCCCTGAGACAGAAGGTTTAGCAAAAAAAATTGGAAAAGAAGCTGTAAAGGATATAAAATTTACCTTTGGACCGAGTGTTTTAAGACAAATGAAAAATTTAAAGGATAATCCAATTTCTCGAGTACATTTAGAAAGTTTTAAAAGTTTTTATCCTGTTTATGACCCTTTCTCACCTGATATTGAAATTTCAATAATTAAAATTGATCCAAAAGGAAAAAGTGCGACTTTTAGATTTAAAAATTCGCCTTTCTTATCTGATACAAAAGATTTTGATTATCACATATATATAATATGTGGAATTACTGAGGGAATTCTTGAGAGAGAATTAAAAACAAAAGTATCATGTGAAGTTAAGGAAATTCACCCCTCTAAAAGAAAAGAAGAAGCTTACTTTGATATTATTATCAAATTATTATGAAAGAATTTTCTATTAAAATCTACTACTATAAATTGGTACCACAGTTTCTACAAATTTTATCACTAATTGAGTTTTTATCATAACCACACGCAAAACAAATCTTATTCTTTCCATCCTCTGAGTACTCAAAATCAAGCCTTTTTTGTTTTTCAGAACTTTCTTCTGAGCCTCCTTGTTTTTTTAATTTAAAATAATCACTATCTAAAGCTTTATCAAGTTGTTTTTTTACAAAATCTTTATCATGTGGTGTGATTATTTCAAAATCGTCTGAGGTTTCAATTTCTTTAAATCCTTTAGGTAAGTTTTTAAGGTCAGAATCTTCTATAATTTTCTGGTTATCACTGCTATTTGAGATTTCAGCAGTTATTTTACTACTTTCTCGTTCTTTTAATTTACTATTCTCACTTTGAATGTCATCAGTTGGATATTCAATGTAATCAATTTCTTGAGGAGATTGATTTCTTTCTCTATATAGTACATCCTTTATTTGTCCTGATTTTAGAATTTTAATATGCTCAAATATTCCTTTTGTTCGATTCATAAGCATATTTCTAAATGACGAATCTAACTTTATATTTTTAGATAATTTAATTGTCATTTCTGAAATTTCTAGCCATAATTTTATGGCAAACTTAATATCTCCACTATTTTCATATCTTTTTGCCGTTGCTATCTTGTTTGCTAGTTCCTTATTAAATCGTG
>JBHLNL010000222.1:0-3881 GCA_048941605.1 Promethearchaeota archaeon
ACATTGAAATGTTGGAAAACTAATAAGTTTAAATTATTTAAAATTAATAGATAGAAGTCTCTTAGTATGAATAATTCTAAGAAAATGGTTGCCAATATTGAAATAAAAAATATTAAGTAAATAAACAATGGTTTTTTAACATTTAATTTGATATTAAACTTATTAAATAAAATACCGAAAGAAATTGTTGTAATAATATTACTAATTAAAAAAAATATAATTGCGCCAATTATATCAAAAAGAATTAAGCCAATAGTAAAAAATAATAACTTCATAAAACCGAATATTGATATAAAAGCTACTTGATGTTTTAATTTATTGGCTGCACTTAAAAAACTCCCTAAGAATGGTTCTAGTATAGTAAAAATATTAGCAATTAGCAATAATTTGATCAGTAATGAAAAAATTAAGAATGATCCTCCATAAACGAGGTAGAGAAAAATATCAACAATATAAAATAGAAACCCATTAATTAATAAAATAAAAAATAATGAATAATTAAAAATTATATTAAAAATTCTTGGAATTTGGGTAATTTGGTTCTTACTAATCAATCTTGTTGATGAGATTGTTAGAGGTCTGTTTATGGGTGAAAGTGCAGCTTGAGAAACTCCAACATACTGAGTACCAATATGATAGCCAGTAACCATACTAGCAGGTGTAAAAGTTCCTATTAATTGGGTTTTAATTTCTTTATTAAAGCTACTAACCATACTAATTATACTAAAATAGGTTCCATAATAATATATTTTTTTTATACATTCTCGAAATGAAAGACCCTCTTCAGTGGTTTTTTTTGTCTTTACTTGAATTATATAAAAAACAATAAGTGAATTTAAAATAAATGGTATAAGACTTGAAATAACTAATAAAAATGCAATTTTTTCAACTGTGATTGGATTTATATCAAGAAAAAACCATAGAAGTCCTCCAATATAAATACCATTTTTTAATACAAGCAAGAAATATACTATTTTAAACATATTCATTGCTCTTATTATATCATCTAGAATTGGATTTAACGCATTAATTATAATTAAAGGTGATAGAATATAAAAAAGAAAAACATATTCTTTTAAATTCAAAGCAAAAAAATCAATCAAGACGCTAAAAATTAAAATACTTAGAAAATAAACGGGAATTATAAATAAGACGCGTAATAATAAGGAATTTCTGATAAGAGATTTTACCTTTCTATTTTGATTTAGAACTTTAAACTGGGATAAATAGTAGATTATCGATGGTCCTACACCTGGAGGTAAAAAAATTAATATCAATGAGAAAATAGCAATCAATGATATGGCTAAAATTAGAAATCCCCATACTTCGGGAGAGATTAACCTAGCTATAAAAATAGAAGTGATTATTGAGAAAAAGAAATTTGAATAACTATACAATAAAGAATAAAAGGAGTTCTTTGCTAGAATTTTATGCTCCTTATTTAATTTCTTCTTTTTGGTATTAGAGTGTTCTATTATTCTCACTATTCAGTTTGATTAGAATTATTTTTTTAATAAGGTTTTTTTGTCTTAAAAAGATGAATTAAAATTAAAGATTTAGATTTTATGGTACTTATGCTATTAATGAAGAAATTTTTAAAAGAATAAAGTCTTATTAGACTTAAAATTAACCACAGATATTTTAAAATTGGATTTTTTCAAAATATATGAAAATTGTGTTAATTACTGATGATTTTTACCCGAATAAAGGGGGGATTTCTCATACTTTAATGAATCTCTATAAGAAAATCCAAGAGACCGAACACACGCTTTATATTTTAAATCCTTTTTCTAAGGGGAAGAACATTTACAATCTTATTACAACTTTTAAACAAATAAATATCTCAGATTTTTTTTTTTTTTTAAAAAAGAAAAATTACCTTTTTCTAATTCTTTTCTTATTCTGGAAACTAATTAAAGATAAAAACCTCTCATATTCTCATAGAATTAAATTAATTCTATTTTTTTTTTCTAGACCAAAAGAATTTTTAATTATTTTTGATAATATAAGAAGGATTTATCCCTTTTTAAAAAATATTGATTTTAATATCATGGTTTCAGCCCATTCAGGTTGGATTTTTCCTTTGTCTTATGTTTTGTCGCGAATTTTGAACAAGAAATTAGTAACCATGGCGCATGGAAATGATTTTCTAATTCGGAGTCCTTTAACATTAAAAACATATTTCTTCAGAAATGTTGATAAAATTATTGTAAGTAATAATCTTATGAAAAAATATATTATGCGAACTCATCAATTGCATGACAACCAAATAGAAGTTATAAATAGGGGAATTAATTTAGAAGAATCAAAAGTGGTAGAATCTAAAGAACAATTAAGAAAAGAGTTCAATATTCCTAAAGATGCTTTTGTTATATTAAGCGTCGGACGTCATAACTCTAGGAAGAAATTTGATTTAGTTATTAAAGCTATTAGCAAGATAAAAAAATTAAAACCATCAATAAGTTTAAGATATTACTTAATAGGTGAAGGAAAAGAAACTGCCAATTTAAAAAATATAACCACAGAATTGGGGCTAGAAAAAGAAGTCAAATTTCTTGGATCTTGTGATAATAAACTTCGAAATAAATTTTATAAACTCTCAGACTTGTTTATTATGCCTTCTATTACTCGAGGTGTGGATATTGAAGGCTTTGGAATTGTGTTTTTAGAAGCAAACTATTATAAATTACCTGTGATCGGTACATCGACGGGAGGTATAACAGAAGCAATAATAGATGGCGAAACTGGTTTACTTATAGAACCCAATAACTTAAACTCTTTAAATGATAAAATAATAAAATTATTAGAAAATAAAGATTTAAGGGATATTATGGGAGAAAAAGGATATAGAAGAGTAATTAAAGATTTTTCTTGGGATGAATTAGTCTATCAATATATTAAAGTTTTCAGTGATGTTCTTGGATATTAATAAGATTATTGAGATTCTCTTTGTTTTTATCTACTCTTACAACTTTCTGATTCTATTATTTATTATCATCAACTTTTATCATCTATTCTTATTTTTTTTAAGAGACAGAAACTACTTAATGAATCTAAAAAAACTTTCAGATGTTGATGTTGTAATGATTAATCAATTAAATGAAATTCCTTTAATAAGTATAATAATACCTGCTTGGAAAGAAAATGAAAATCTAAAACTTTGTTTAAATGCGATCAATCAATTAAGCTATCCAAAATTAAATGTTATTGTAAATGCGGGGGGGTCAAAAGAAACTATACAAATTGCAGAGAATTTTAGAAATAATCCGAAATTTACAATAATTCATCAAAAAGAAGGAGAAGGAAAAATAAAAGCGATAAATGATTGTTTGACCTATATTGAAGAGGGATTAGTATATTTAATCGATGCAGATATCTTATTAAATGATGATGTTCTTTTAAAAATGGTTTACCAGATCACGAATAAAAGCCAGAATGGAGTGGTTTCAGAGATTAAACCCCATCATTCACAATTTAAGAAATCAATAGTGAAATATAATTACATTAATCGAAATTTAAGGTTTAGACATAGATTTGCGAGATATCTAATAAGAGGAACTGGACCAAATACTCTGCTAAATTATTCTGTGATTAAATCTATAGGTAAGTTTACTGAAAAAAAATTATCTGATGATGGTAGATCATTAGGATTAGATATTTTTTCTAAGGGATATAAAATTTTTCATCTAGTTGATACTAGGGTTGATTGTCTTACTTACCCAATAAATATAAAGAAATATTGTAGTCAAAACATCAGATGGCTTGAAAATTCATTAATTTCTTATAATAGAAACAAATTCTTAAGATTCATTAAATTTTTTATTTTTGTGATTTTTCAATTATATCTTTTAATATTTCCATTTTTCTTATTTTTACACATT
>JBHLNL010000223.1:0-3808 GCA_048941605.1 Promethearchaeota archaeon
TTAAAAAAGATATATTTAAAATTATCTTAAGAGAATTGTATTAAAAACTGGATTAAGAAAAGAAATCAATTAAAGATTTTTGATCGTTAAAGTTCCGATAAGATAATCCAAAATTCTTTTTTATTATATTAACTGATTCAGGTCCATATCCTTGGAAGTGATTGTTTACAATAATAAAGATTTCATATATATTAGGATTCTTTATTAGATTTTGAACATTTTTAACGAGGTCGTTGATAGCATCATTTTGATTTCTTTGAATACGGTTAAAAACAGTAAGTTTTCTATCTCCTATCATCCTAATATAATACTTATTTTGATTTGGCATATAATAGGGGATAATTCCCGGCATATATGTTGTTCCAATTATAATATTTTCACCCTCAATAAATTTTGAAAGAAGGCTAGAATCAAACCAAGAATTGTCTCGTAATTCAATAATGTAGTTATAATCTGGAGGTAATATTTTAAGTAATAAATTTAATTTATGTAAATGACTTTCTGAATATTTAAACCAAGGAGGAAATTGTAATAAAAAACCTAGGATCTTATGTTTTAATTGATTTAGTCTTGAAAAGAATTCGTAGATATGCGAATTTAAATCTTGATCATCTAAATTATGAGAAATTTGTTGCCATACTTTAACAATAAAGCGGAATTTTTCTGAAACACGATTATTCCAATTGTTCACCATATCTTCAGAGGGTAAATTATAGAAAGTTGAATTTATTTCAACTAGATTGAAGTATCTGGAAAAATATTCTAAGTATTGGGCTTTCTGAAGCCTTTTTGGATAAAAAGTACCAATCCAATCTTTATAAAAGAATCCAGCAGTCCCAATTGATATTTTTACCATAGAATTCTAAAATTAACGTTATATTATTTTAATAATTCAATATTTTTTTAAATTGAAATAATTAATTTTTATAAAAAATTATAATAATTTTATATATTTTTAAAAATGCGATGAGATGGTGAACTCATATCAGTATTGATTGGTCTAAAATAGAAGAGAAACCCTCAAAAAAAATATCTGTTGAGGGAAATTTATTACTGGAACTTCGATCTAAAATACAAGAATTAGAACTTGAATTGAAAAAAAATCAACAAAATCTAGAAAAAGCTTTAGATAATTTAAATGAAACTAAAGATAAATTAGCGGGTCGTGAACGAAGCTTAACAGAACTCACTGAAAGAAAATCTAAAGCAAGAAAATCGTTCGATCAAATTAAAGAAGAAAAATTGCATGCAGATATTGAAATGGCTAAATTGATTACTGATAAATCAAATTTAGAAGAAAAACTAACTGAAGCAGTAGCAAAAATTACTAACCTTGAAAACCAATTAAACATTATTGTATCAAAATCAAATGAGATGGAAGAAAAAATCCTCTCTAGAAGTAAGGAAATTCAAAATAAAGAAGAAGAAAGGCTAGAAAAAGCAAAGGAACTCTTAAATAAAGATAAAGAAATTCAACAACTTAAAACTGAAATGAATCTTAGAGATCAAAAAATTAATACTCTAGAAATGAAATTAGAGGATGAAAAAAAATTCACAGATAGTCAAATTAAAAAATTTAAAGATTTTGAAGTTCAAGTTTCTAAAGCAGTAATATCAACAGAAATAATTAAAAAAATTAAGAAGGTAATGAAATTAAAAGGTTTTTTATCTGATAAAGAGTTTGAATCGCTACTAAGTGAAATTGAAGATTAAAATATTAGCTCCATTTATGTGATTGTTTTTTAAAATACTTTAATGTAAAGTTTATAAATAATCAATTTTAAGAAAATAAATATATAGCTACATAAAATAAAAAATTTCAAATACAAATTAAAGGTGAAAGTGAAATTTCAATCGATTGGGTAAAAGCAGAAGAAAAACCAGATAAGAAGTTATCTGTTGAAGGAAAAGTGTTGTTAGATCTTAGGTCTAAAATCAACACTTTGGAAAAGCAATTAGCTCAAAAAACTAAAGATCTAGAAAAATCGAATGCAGATTTAACATTAACTAAAGAAAAATTATCTGAAACTGAAAAAAAGACAGAAAATTTTGATGAACAGCATATTACTCTAAGTAAAAACTTTGAAAGAGTAAAAGAAGAAAAATTATTTGCTGAAGCAGAAATAAATAAACTAAAATCAGCAAAATCTGATATGGAGAAGAAATTTTCTGAATTGAGTAATAAGAATTCAGAGTTAGAAACTAAATTAAAAGAATTTTCTATAAAAGTTGACGGGGAGCAAAAGGAAAAAGAAGATCTTAAAGCTGATCTGCAACAAAAAGAAAATGAAATCGAGGGTCTTAAAAGTGATTTACAGAAAGCCAGTTCTGACAAATATATAGAAACTGAAAGTCTCAGAGAAGAAAAAGAAGCAAAAGAAAATGAAGTTAACGCTTTAAATCAAAAAATTTCTTCACTTGAAGAAACAATAGCAGAAGCTAAGGGAGCACCTCAACTTATTGAAGCAATCAAAGATATCATGATACATAAGGGATTTTTAAGTGATAGGGAATTTGATGATCTTTTAGAAAAATCAGAAATTTAATTAATTATATTCTTTTTATTATTAGAATGGTTAAATTAATCTGGGAAAACAAAAAAGATAATACTTCTAAATTAGGAGATCTAAAAAAATATCATCCTGCTTTTTTTAAATCTTTTGAACTTCATTCTTTTGATAGAAATGAAAAAATAAATGATCTCGGTAAATCTAAGTCTTGGGTTAATAAACTTTTTTGGGCAGACAATCTAGAAGTTTTATTATTTTTATCAAATAATTTTAAAGAAAAAATAGATTTAATTTACATAGATCCCCCATTTTTTTCTGGCACTAATTATCGAATCAAGATAGCGGAGAAGAATAAATTTTATGATTCAATTGCCTATTATGATCATTGGGATAGAGATTTAAACTCCTATTTACAGATGTTGTATGATAGGATAATACTAATTAAGAAAATTTTATCTAAAAAAGGTATAATATTCATCCATTCAGATTGGCATGCAAATCATTATATTCGACTTATTTTGGATGAAATTTTCGGAGAAAAAAAATTCATCAATAATATAATTTGGTATTATTATAACAAATACTCTGCTGGAAAGAAAAATCTCCCGAGAGCTCATGATACAATTTTAGTATATTCAAATTCTAGTGATTATACATTCAATGAAGTGAGATTACCACGTAAAAAAGCTCGAAAACAGTTAATGAGAATTAATGTTGATGGAGTGTTAAAGAATGTGAAAGATAAGAATGGTCATGTTAAATATCGATTAGTAAAAGATAAAAAGTTGGATGATGTGTGGAAAATACCCTGCATGCAACCAGCTTCAAAAGAATGGACAGGATTTCCTACTCAAAAACACCATGATTTACTCGAAAGAATTATTAAAATAGGTTCAAATGAAGGAGACTTAATTGCTGACTTTTTTTGTGGTTCTGGAACCTGTTTATCAGTAGCTGAAAAGTTAAAAAGGAGATGGATTGGTTGTGATATTTCAGAGTATTCGATATATATAACAAGAAATAGGATATTAAATTATCAAAATGAGGCTAAATCCTATTATCCTTTCGAAATTTTAACAGATTTTAATGAAAACAAGAGTAAAATTATTGAATCAGGTTTTTTTGAGAAAGATGTTTCAATAGAAAGAAAAAAATAGTTTTAAACTTCATTATTATGAAATTGAATATTATAACCTAAGTATTTAGATAAGGCTTCTTCGACAATATCACCTACATTATCTAATGATACTGCCACATGATGAGCAAAACCTCTGTAACATAGATTTCTCAACAAAAGT
>JBHLNL010000224.1:0-3741 GCA_048941605.1 Promethearchaeota archaeon
AATATTAAATCATCAATTAAAAAACTCTTCACAAAACACCTCATTTATTCTTAATGGAATTCTTTTTGGCTTATTTCATCTAGTTAATTTATTATTCGGAATACATTTATTTTCACAGATATTTTTAGGGATAATCTTACAGGTAATATATGCAAGCTGTTTAGGGATTTCTTTCGCTTATATATATACCAAGACAAGGAGTCTTCTTCCTTGTATACTCGGACATTACTTATTTAACACATTTGGACAGATCTTCACTAATGGTGTTTTTCCTAATATTCTAAATGAATCATTATACCAAATTTTTGGAATAGGCATATTTCCAATGATTATCACTTTGCTTATTACTTATTTAATATTTAGGAGAAGAAGGTTAGAAACTCAAAATTTATAATTCTTTTTTTTGGTCTAGCTTTTTAAATAAGCCAAACATATTTTTAAAGCTTTTTCCAATACACCTTTCTCAATTTTATCTGGTGTATCAGTTTCCTGGTGGTAGAAATGAACCATCTGTTTTAAGCTTAGGCCTGTAATAGTCCCAGCTTTAATATTTGATTTTGAAAACGGAGTAGCATCAGTACCTCCGCTCATTAAACCAGCAATTTTTTCAATAAAACTACCACCTCCTAAGCTAGCTATTTTTGTTTTCACACCGACTAATTCAGCAGCCTTAACGAGTTTTTGGATAAGTTCTTTACTATGAACAGTCCTAGTTGTTGGTTCTTTATCTGAAAATGTAATGTAATCATTACTTTGGATTGCATCTAAATTTACGCATTCTGCGTCATACTTTTTCAATTCCTCTAAATGGGCTTCAACATAGCGATATGCACCTCTTAGAAAAGCTTCCTCACAACCAAAAGATATTATTCTTAATTCTGTATTTTTTGGGATTAATTCTTTATGTTGTTTCAGGTACCTTCCTACTCCTAAAATCACTGCCACTGCACTTAAGTTATCGACTGCACCAGGAACTTTATTTGCCCTTTTGCCTGGAGTTACAAAGAAAAATAACGCTATAATTGGGAGAGCCCCAATGATTAATAACCAAACTGCAAAATTGAAAAATGATTCATAAATTGCAGCTAGATTAAGGAAGACGGTGAATATGGAGAGAATAACAAAAACAAATGATGCAATAAACCAAATAAATAAGATTCCAAATCCTAAGTAAATAGTTATCATATAACCATATTTTAGATATCTTAGAAGATTAAATTGTAATGCGCTATCATGATGTCCAGAAAAAATCAAGATTTTCTCAATTTCACCTTGAGGTTTTATCTTTCCGATAACATTTTGAGACTTCTTTTTTTTAAATAGGGGATCTATAAACTCTTTATAATTGAAAAATTCCTCCCAAGCTATTAAAATCACAAAAAAAACAAGGAAAGTAGCCAATATTGATAATATATATATCCAATATGAGTTCGGCAACAACTTGATTAGAAGAAATAAGCTAAATGATAACAAAACCATTACAAGTACTATTTTTATCCAACCTAAAGCTGCTCTGGGGCTACATGAGAATTCTTCAATAAATACTTCATCACAAGTCTTCTCAAGTTCTTGTTTGATTATTTCAGCGCCTTTAGCTTCCTGTGGACTACAAGGCATTCGTGGTCCACATTCATTAATTATCTTTTCTATAATATTATCCATATATTCAGAATCTTCCTTTGGTATCTCAATTTCCATAACAAAATCCCCTTGTTATCCTAAATGGTTTTATGATATAAATTAAAATTGAAAAGAGTGAAAATTTTAAAAACTTATTCTTTGGAGTTTGATTCACTTATTTATCAAGAAACAAATTCTAACAGTATTTTCTAAAGTTGAACCATAATAAAATTTTTAACTTATTTAATAGGAAATATTACAAAAGGATCTTATTATAAATAAGTTAATTCTATGCATATTAAGTGAAATGACAGATCCTAAAAAGCAATATGTTTGTAAAAAATGTGGTTATAATATGATAGAGCAATATCTTCAATTTTGTCCTTTCTGTGGGGTTTCTAATGCGAATTTCATTACTGCTGAAGAGTGTTCCCAAAGATATAAAATTGTGAGTTCAAGGGTAAATAATAAAGTATTACGTCTATCTTCATATCCGCCTTTAGGACTTGAACATTCTGCTTATAGTATTGAAATAGATAATAAAATAATCTGGATTGACTGTCCTTCTACATTCAATAAGGATTTAGAAACGATGGATAAAATATTATTCACTCACCATCATTTTCTAGGAGCATCAAATCTTTATAGAGGATATTATACTGCATTTATATGGATTCATAAAGATGATTCTGAACACTTGCTTTCTAAAAAACATCCTTTTGATAAAAAATTCACACAAGATTTCAAGTTATCTGGTATAGAAGCATTTCATATTAATGGACATACTCCAGGATTTACTTTTTATATTTTTGAAAATGTATTGTTTATCTGCGATTATTTAATTCAATTAGAAGAGAGTTTTATTTTAAACCCCTATGGCCCAAGATTTTTTACAATGGAAGGTGCAGAAAAATTAAAGGAAATTATCCAACTGAAAAAACTTGACACAGTTTGTGGATTTAATTATGTAATGAATTATCTAAATTGGGAAAAAGAGTTTCTTACTCTATTAAGTAAATAATAATTTCCTAGTTTCAATTATCCAATTTTTGGAATTTGGTATTTGATAAATAAGGTTACATTAACTTTTTTATATAGAATTTATCTATTAATTCATGTAGAAATTTTAAGAATTCTGATTTCAAGATGGCTGAATCATTTAAGGTAATTGAAGTCAAATGTCCTACTTGTGGAAAATTAAATACTATCAATATTCCTGAAGCAGTTTTCTCTCAAAAAAAATTTGGTACAATTAAAATTCAAATTCCAATCAATGCTGTATGCCCTGAACACCAATTTATTGTGTTTTTAGATACTAAAGGAATTGTAAGGGGATATGAGAAAATAGATATCATAATGAGTACTTTATCTCCGGAAGCTGAGAGGGAGGCTTTAGGAAGGGTAAATCTTAGGAATTTAATCAAAGTTTTTGGATTCTATGGGATTTTCAGTCTAACACATGCAAAAATTTTCAACTATCCTTCCTATATTATAAAAGATGATAATTTTGAATTTAATGAAAGTCTCTTAAATTCAATTGGAGATAATATCTTACCAGAAACATATAGAGGAAGGAAAACAATCTATATACTTGAAGAACGCGATGTTAGTAAAATCAAAGTTAAGGATAAAAATGCTTTAATAATGGATGTATCTCAAAATATTTATCAGACTCCATGGGAAACGAAACTCAAATTTGAAGAGGAAATTGTCAGTAGAGCATTAGATATTATTGATGAACAAGAACAACTTAAGCTTCTGCAACAAGATATTTCCAGTTTTATAAGTGAAGTTCATTATGCTGTATCAATTCTTCAAGATTTTAACCAAATTTATGATGATGAATTAATTGATAAAATTTCAAAAGCATTTAGCATAAAGAAAATTAGTAAATATCGCCTGAATTTGATAAAAGAGTTTATAAGGCGAAATATTTCAAAAGAAATCGTTGAAAAAATCAAAAATAGAGTTGGAGAATTCTTAAGTTTAGTATAATATTATCTTTAAAAATAGTAATAGAGTGTGATTCGGGCTTTCAAAATAGATATATAGTATAACATTATCTTATTTTTGTTTTTTAGAAAAAGTAAAATAGAGATCATTAATTAATTTAAGAATAAT
>JBHLNL010000225.1:0-3721 GCA_048941605.1 Promethearchaeota archaeon
TGGATTGGTAATCCCCTCTTTAAAGGTATTAACATACATTTGTATTTTTTTTATTAAATTATGTTTTTCGTAAAATGTGTGAGACCTTAAATAATAATCATCTAAAAAAACAACCAAACCTAAATGTTTAGTGCCAGGGTCAATTGAAAAAACTATTTCTGAATAAATTTTCTTACTGATTCTTATTGTAGCTAATAATTTTAAAATGTATTTCTCAAAATCATCTTCTTTCGTATAAGGGAGGATTTTTTCTTTTATTTTATCAATATTTTCAAACGTATACATTTCATCCAAGGTTGATAAGATTAAAGAGTTTGGAATATCAGGAATTTTATTTCCTATATTCAATACCTTAAATTTAATTTGAAGGTGCTGTAATTCCTTATTCAGCCGATAGAAAAAATTTAGATCCTCTGTTAAAACAAATATATTAGTTTTCAAATTATAATTATTAATATTAAATAAAATTAATAATTTTTAATTGAATGAAATTTCCATCTTTAAGATTAAACAAGTACTTTAATTTTATCAACTTTATAAAAGGTATTTTTTCTGTATATGGGGACTTTGGTGTTGGAAAAACTACATTTGCCCTTCAAACTGCGATAAATTCTGCAAAAAATGGAAAAAATGTTATCTATGTCTATACTAAACCGAATTTCCCTTCTGAAAAAATTATGTTAATCAATAATGAGTCTAAGGAAGCTTTAGATAATTTTTTATTTATTCAGACCACTAACTTTGATGAATTAAATAGGATCGTTTTCAATTTTGAATTTTTAATCTTAAAGCTTTTAAAAGAGAATCAAAAAAATTATCATTTAATAGTAATAGATTCAATAACAAATTTGTATCGATTAGAATTAAATATTGAAAAAAAAGAAAAAAATTATAATCTCAGTTATCAATTAAATCAAATACTAGCTAATTTAGCTTATTTGAATGAATTTTATAATATTGAAATTTTAATAGTTAATGAAGTTAGTAGAAAAAGTTTTAATGATGAAATAATACAAGTGCAGAGTGGTGGAAAAGTTATGGAATTTTGGGTAGATTATAATTTAAATATCATTAAGACTATTAAATTGAATGAAAGAAAATTACTTTTTACTGATATTTCTCAAAACAAGATTGTTGAATGGACCTCTACTTTAAAGGAGAAAGGATTTGAATAATAATTTAAATATTCATATAATATCAAAAAGTTAGCAAAAATTAATCTTATTTTCCGATTTATTAAATATTAATTAATGATAATAAAAGATTTAACCTTAATTAAAGAAGGTTTAGCCAATTTTTACATCTATAATATCGATAAAGAATCGATCCCATCTAAGACAATGAATGTTTTCTATAACAAAAGAATGGAGATTAATAGAGATATATTAAATTTAGGTATTAATGCTTATAGGGATCTCTTAGAACAAAAAGAATTAATTATCGTAGATTCTATGGCAGCATCGGGAGTAAGTGCTATTAGAATATTAAAAGAGTGTTCAAATGTAAGTAAAATTTTTATAAATGATATTAATCCAGAAGCAGTAAAATTAATTAAACAAAATATAAAATTTAATAATTTAGATAACCCAAACATTCAGATTGAAATAATGAATAAGGATGCTAATTTCCTTTTTTCAGAAATTGCTAACAATTCAAACGACATAAAGAAGACACCAAATATAATATCAATTGATCCATTTGGAACACCAAATCTTTACATCGATTCCGCTATCAAAACTATTCAAAAAATAAATGGATTATTGTGTATAACAGCAACAGATACTGCGGTTTTATTTGGTGTTAAACCGAATGCATGCATTAGGAAATACTTATCTAAACCTCTTCATACTGAGTATTGTAAAGAAATCGGTGGACGGATTTTGATATATTTTGTTTCCCGAATAGCAAATATAAATAAAATAGGTATAATTCCGCTACTGACTTTCTATTCTGGCCATTTTATTAGACTGTTTTGTTTAACTTTTAAGAATAAAACAGAAATTTCAAAATTTTTTAAGAAATTTGGTTATATTATACATTGTAATAATTGTGGATACCGCTCAGCATTCAGAAATAATATTTTAAGTTTACCCAAAGAATGTCCCATTTGTGATAGTAAAAGAGAGCTCGATTTTGCTGGGCCATTATGGATAGATAAAATTCATGATGTTAATTTCATTAAAAGGATACTTGTCTCAATTAAAAATATTGAATCCCCAAATAAAAAAAGAATACAAAAACTCTTAACTTATGCTTTAGAAGAAACAAATATGCCAGCTTCTTATTATAATATTCACAAATTATGTCAGAATTTAAAACTTGCTTCTGTTCCGAAAATTGAAGATATCATTAATGCAATTAAAGAAATGGGATATAAATGTTCAAGAACTCATTTTGATTTTTTATCTATTAAAAGCGATTTAGAGTTATCCCAAATAAAAAAAGTTTTAGTAGAAATATAAAAATAATTATTTAGTTTAAAATGGCAAATAATCCAGAATTACATAAAAATGATGAATTTTATAAACAAGCTAAAAGAGAAGGTTATCGGGCAAGATCTGCATTTAAATTATTAGATATTCAAAAAAGATTTAACATTTTTAAAAGAGCATTTTATATATTAGATTTAGGAAGCGCTCCCGGTTCATGGTTACAGGTAGCTAAAAAATTTGCCCAAGAAAATATAGATAAATTTTGTGATCAATTTTATCACAGAGATCATTTTAAAATAATGGGTATTGACCTTAAGAATATAGCTCCAATTGATAATATTAATATTATTAAGGCTGATATTACTAATCCAGAATTTCAAGAAAGAATTGATATTTTCTTTCAAAGCAAATTGGATTTAATCTTATCAGATGCTTCTATTAAGAAAACAGGGAATAAATTCACAGATCATATTAGGCAATTAAATCTTTGTTACAAAATACTTGAAATTGTAAAAAAAAATCTAAAATATAAAGGAAATGTTGTTATTAAAGTATTTCAAGGCTCTGATTTTAAAAAGTTTACCAAACATATGAATATAATATTTAGAAATTTAAAATCTTATAAGCCAAAATCTTCTAAAAAGCAAAGTAATGAAATTTTTCTTATCGGTTTACAGAAGATTTAATTAGATATCTTGTAAACGTGCTTCAATCTCATCGAAATTTATATTATAATCTTCTCCTCTAGAAGCTGTTTCAATCCATTCAGTCAGCCATGGGCAATGAAGGGGATTGAATTGATCTAAATTGGTTTCATTACATTTATTCCGAAATGGACATATAAAACAAGGTTGGTTTGAAAACATATTCCAAATGAAGTCTTTTTTACTTTTATTAATTTTCATATCTTTTGCTTTTACCTCAATTTCCTCAAGTGCATATATGTGTTTAGTCCATGAAGCATCAACTAATTCACGTTTCATTTTTATTCTTGATTGTAATACAAGTAATTCTAATATTTCTTCTAGATCATTTCTCTTTTTGTTACTGAGTTCCACTAGTCTATTGAAAAATATATCCTTCTCACGATTTATGATATTAAGGACTAATTTTTCATCTTTTCTCAAAGTTCGGTTAAATTCTTTTTTCTTTTCTTCTATTCTTTCAATTCTTCGCTCAATATCAGACTTTTCATCTAATGGACCTTCCACACGTTCTTTAATTTTACATTTATGACGAGATAGATATGCAAAACTTTTTCCACAATAAGGACAAGTCTCTTTTTTCTT
>JBHLNL010000226.1:0-3709 GCA_048941605.1 Promethearchaeota archaeon
ACATAAGTTAATTTTTCTTTGATTAATTGAAGAAACTAATCTATAGTTAAAATATTTCTTTAATATTAATCTTAAGATATCTTCAAAGCATTCCAAGATTCCTTCTCCCATCTTAGCACTGGTATATCTTGTATCAATGTTTTTGTATTTATAATACCTAATACATTTTAAGAATTCTACGGAGTTAAATTTATCTTCTAAATCTTGTTTATTAAATGCTATTATTATTGGAAGATCCTCTAAATTGTCATTAAAATATGAAATTAGTTCATTCCAAGAAATTATATTTCTATCATAAACTTCTTCTTGAGAATCAATAACAAAGATTATTCCGTCAACAGCCCTTAAAGTAATGTGACGTGTGACAAAGTAAAAATCTTGTCCTGTTGTTGTATAAATATGGATTTTCAGCGCCCATTCTTCATTCTGAAAAGTTACTGTTCCATAATCAAAAAATAATGTCCTATTTACAGTACTTTCAATACTGCAAACATCTTCTTCTTTCCCAAAATCAGTGAAGAGAGTCTTTATTGAAGTAGTTTTACCCGAAAGGGCCGGACCAAAATACACAATTTTAATACTTATTGTCTTATCAGTATAGTCAATAATCACAATGAGTAATTTGAAAAAAGGTTTAAAAAAGCCAAGGTTTTTTCTTTAAATTCCAAAACAAGACAAAAAGGAAATTTTATTCCTAAGGAATAAATATGATAAAATTAGTCCCCTTAGAGAAATCTCTTTTAATTCTTCCTTCTACTATAATTTTACCATTATAAGAATATCATTCTCGATTTTAAAGGGTAATAAGTTTCTTAATATTAAAAGTTCAATTTCTCTCCTTAAAATATCAAGCTTTAAGTTAAGATTTTTTTCTGCTGTTAAAATTTGATTCAATTCTGGGAGACTTATTGAGTCATAATTAATGGAAATATCTTTAATAACTCTAAGAATTAATTGTTGATTATAAAGTGAGCGAGAATTAGAATCTAATTGAAAAAGTCTGTGAGTTAGATTATAGTCAAAATTACCCTTTTTTTCTAATTCCTTTAGATGTTCAATTAAGATAATAGCTTCTTTATATTTTTCTAAATTCATTAATTTTTGAATTTCATTTAATTGGTTTATAAATTCTTTAGTGTTCATTAGCATTCTTAAAGTATTTTAAATCTAATATATAAATGCTCGATAATTGCATTAAATGCTTCAATAACTCCTTGCCCTGTTTTTGCGGATGTGATAAAATATTTCAAAAAATTATTTTCTTTGACAAGTTTTTGGATTTTTGTAGTGTCTAAATTCTTCTCGTCCACTAAATCGATTTTATTAGCGAACAAAACTACGGGAATATTACCACAATGTTCTTCTAAAGATTCATGCCAATTCTTTATATGGGTAAAGCTCTTTTGACCAAGTTCATTTTCTTCAAGACTATATACTATAATAGCTGCTTTACTCTCTTTATAAAACAGGTGATGTAGAAAATTGAAATCATCTTGACCTGCTATATCCCAAAATAATAATCTAACAAGATCTCCATTAATTTCTTTGTTATATTTTGAAAATTGAGCACCAATTGTTTTAACATAATCTCTTTCAAATGTTCCTTTCGTGAATTTCTTAATTAAGGATGTTTTGCCTACTGCTCCGTCTCCAACAATTACTATTTTAAATCGAAATTCTTCGGATTTTTTCATCAGATTTCTGTGATATAATGAAATTTTTATTAATTTTAATGTAAGATTAGGTTTATTTTAATATAAAACTTTGGTGAGCTGGAGTGATTGAATAATACACTTCTACTGAATATTTTTCTTTACAAAAATCTCTGCTATTAATGATTCTAGCGATGGAATATCGTTTAATTGAATAGATTTACTCTTTTGGAAAAACTTCTGTAACCTTTGCCATATGATATTATTATTCTTTATGTTCTGAAGAAAATTTGAAAGCTTTCGGTGAGCATAATATGAATCCCCCTTATAGATATAGCATACTAAAAATGGTTGAAGGGGTAACATAAGAAGAGTGTGTTGACCAAAAACAGCCCTATCTAGCCCTTCAGAAAATACCTCACTAATTACGTAATTTATAGTAGTTAGAAAACCCCCTAAGATATCGTCTTCAAAAGAAAAATCTTCCATAAATTTTTTAGAGAATAAAAGATTACCCCCCTCCGTTAAGATTAATATCATAACAGGGTCTTCTTCTGAGATCTTAGGAGCCTCAATCATTCGTTTTTTTACCATATTCTCCATTTGCTCATTCAATCCCGCAAGCTTCCATCGTTCAGATAAAGACGCATTGGATTCTTTTAACTTTTCCCACATGTATGTCTGTTTAAGTAGTTCATCATGTTCCTGTGAAATTTTCATTGCTAATCGTTTAATTCCGTAGTTTTCTGCTATTTTCTGAGCTTGCGTTAAAAATCGTCTGGCTGCTTTCAGATCAAACTTTATTAAAGCTAATTTTGCTTGTAAAGTGAAAATTTCACAAAAGTGGATATATGAACGTGTTTTTTCTGCTATAGTTAATAATCTACCAATATAATGATTCAACTCATCAAGTACTTCATCATTATTGGTGAAACGATATTCTGAAAGAAGCAGGTCACAAAGATGAACTGTTGCTCCTATTTTAAATTGACTCCATAAAGTATCTGTGTCTATGATTTTTCTAAATATTTTTTCAGCTTTTGCTTTATCGCGAATTCGAGAACTTTTTTTTAACATTTCAGCTTTGGTGGATAAATAAACAATTTCAACTAGTCCCTCTTTTGTTTGATTATACAAATCTTTTAGTCGATTGTAATATTTCTGAGCAAGTTCATTATCGCCTATATCAAGAGCTATTGTAACTAAATTAGAAAGAGGAAAATCTAATGTTAAAGATAGTTCTTCACAGTATGATAAGCATTCTTTGGTATATTTCATAGCTAGGTCCATATTACCAAGTCGGTAATAATTTCCACCACTATTAAGAAGTGCGGTTGATATAAAATAATTGTTCTTAATCTCTCTAAATATCGCCAAGCTTTTCATGTGATATTTCAAACTGATATCTATCTCGCCTAGACCTGCATATAGCGCCCCTAAAATCAATTGACTAAGAGCAATCCAGAACTGGTTAAATTTAATTTGTTTTGCCATAGAAAAAGCTTTCATGGCGTATTCTCCACAGAGATTATACATTAATTTTCCTTGATACTTAAGTCGTGCCTTCAATAAATTAGCATAAACAATTTCAAATGTATTACCAAGCTTATTATGTGAATTTATAACCCAATTTAAACACTTTTCTGCCACATCTAGCTTATTTAACTCCAGATTAACCCAGCCTTTTAAAAGTCTTATCCGAGCTTTTCTTTGAAAAAAAACATTTTTAGATATATCAGAAATAAATCCTAAACAAACTTCAGCAGCTTCTATTTTTTGGAGAGTTTCCTCATATTTTTCAGCTGAAGCTAATCCAATAATAATAAAAAATAATCCATCAAACGATTGGAGATTATCATTGAAATTTTGACCTTCTTGAAATATTTGTTCACCAAACTCAATAAGTTCATCAGATTTCCATTGATAAAATAGAATTAAGCCATTAAGAAGCTGGAAATAATCTTTTTGCTGAAGATTAAGCCCCTCAAATTGCTTCCAATCGTTTAATATTTCAAGAGCCTCATCAAGCTTACCAGCATCAAAAAGCTGTTCCGCTC
>JBHLNL010000005.1:0-25452 GCA_048941605.1 Promethearchaeota archaeon
TACTTAATTCTTCGTAATTTTCTATTTATTTATATATATTAATATATATATCTCAATACTCAAATTTAAAGGTTTCTAACTTTTTAGACGAGCTTTATATTATTTCATAACCTTTAAATATATAGGTATATAAATGTATATTGATAATATAAAAAAATATAAAAAAATATACATAAATATAAAAAGGTTAAAAAAAATTGGCATGGGTTCCATGTATTGTAGCAAATAGGCGTTATAGAAGTAGAGGGGGTGGATCAATAGCTGCGATTATTGGTCTTTTCTTATTATTTGGTGTAATATTTTTCTTTTTTATCAATCGTTCTAATGGATTTACATTCCCAATTTTTCCAATAATTAGTGTTTTAGCGGGTTTCTTAATGATCATTGTAGCTATAAGTATCATTGCTGCAGCTATGAGTAGATCTCCTAAGAAACCTTATGAATCTACCTTCAATTCATATCAATCTCAATCTCAAGAGCAAAACCATTATAAAAATCCATATAGAGTTCAAAACTCAATTCAAACGCAACCTGAAGAATTTATTTACAAAGAAATTAAGCAAGAAAAACCAGTTGACTTAGTAATTAATTTTTGTCGATATTGTGGAGAAAAAGCTGACAGGGATGCAAAATTTTGTCATCAATGTGGAAGTATATTGTAATTTATAATTTTATTTATAATCATGAATTTGGATAAAATCAACTAACAATAAAGAGTTCCAATGATGATAAAAAAAAAGTTGGTAGCTAAAATTTCTAAAATTCATTGGAAAAAAAGCCAAAAGTTAAGTTTTACATTTTTAATTTTTATTGGTTCGGTCTTTACTTTTATTGGCTTTTATTTAAATAGTGTATATGAAATTTTTTTTAGTATTTGTTTAGGTTTATTTATTGGCGGTATAATAATGTCAATTATTTCAACTGTCCTCGCTGAAATATCGACTCACGATCTTCAAAACATAGATCACATAGACCATGTTGACCATTTAGATCATATAGACCATGTAGATCTTGGACATATTGATCACATTGACCATTTAGATCACATAGACCATGTAGATCTTGGACATATTGATCACGTTGACCATTTAGATCACATAGACCATGTTGATCATTTTGATGATACAGGAGATTCTAGTATTTTTAATGATACGACTCCTGCTCCTTTTATGTTACTATTTTCTACATCTTTATTATTTTTCGGAATATCTGGAATATTATTTTATTATGTTTTCTATACCGAAGTGAAATTTCTCATATTTTTTGCCACATTAGGTATTACATATTTAATTACAAAATTAATTTCTACAACCTGGAAAAAAATAGCAAAATCTAAGTTCTATAATATCTCCTCCACTCAAAATTTAATTGGTCAAAAAGGAGTTATTGTATTAGATGTAGATAGAAGAGGCGGAATTGTTAAAATTCCTTCTAATAATCCAATGAAATTTGAAAGAATTCATGTAAAACCAATAAATCCTGATTCGTCTTTTGAGAAAGGTGTAGAAGTATATATCTGTGATATAAAAGATGGTTTTTTATTAGTTGATAATAAAGCAAGCTCAATTCGATATGGAATGAGGTAAAATTAGTATTAATCATAATTTAAAATTTACTAACAAAAAATATTAAAAATATATCAAAATTTAAAATTAGGAGGAAAAAAATCGAAAAAATGTTGTTTCAAGAATTATATCCATGGATTACTTGGTTAGTGATTATAATAATAATTATAGCGTTCTTATTCTTAATTTTCATGGCGACAAGATATAGAAAGTTTAAAACAAATCAGTTTGTGATACACCTGCGTAATGGTAAGGTAAAGCATGCCGGATTAGGAGGAAGTCTATGGTTATTACCCTTAATTGATGAATATCTTGTAATTCCTACAACAAGTATTCAAACAACATTAGAAGCTCATGAACAAGTTGTTTCAATGGAATATCAGAACATTTCAATTGTTGGGATGCTGATTTGGAAAGTAATTGATCCTGAAAAAGCGTTTAGTGCCGTCTCGTGGGTTCAAAGAGATGAAAATTATGTAGAAAAAATTCTTAAAAATGCTGCAGAAGCAATCATCCGTACTACATGTGCTAATATGCCAATTGAAAAAATAATTCGGGAACGTCGTGAAATAATAAACATTGTAAGTAAAGAAATACACGAATTAACAGCAGATTGGGGAGTAATAATCGAATCAATTGAAATACGAGAAGTAAATATTTTAGAACCGGGATTAAAGAAAAATATGGAAGCAGTAAAACAAGCCATTGAAGCTAGAAAAGCTAGAATAGCAAATGCAGAAGCTGAAAGAGAATCAAGAATGAGAGAATTGGAAGTTCAGAATGAAATTGGCATCCAGAATCAACTAGTTGAAAAAGAAATCGAATTAAGAAGAAAGGATAAAGAAATTGCTATTGCCGAACAAGAAAGAGAGCGCAAAAAAATTGAAGCCGACGGTGATAGACAGAAAAAAATTATTGAAGTCGATGCTGATGCGCAACAAATTAAACGAAAATTAATAGCACAAGCAGAAGGTGAAGCTGAAAATATTAAACAGCAAATGCTTGCTCAAGCAGAAGGTTTTAAAAAACAAGTAGAAGCAATGGGTAGTGCCGATGAAAGATTCTTAGCAGTTCAATTGACCAATATTCTCCCTGAAATATTTAAACATCTAAATCCAGATAAAATGTTTATTATGGGAGATGGAAATGAAGCTTTCAGTTCACTTTCAAGGGCTATAATGCCATTCTTACAATTATTACCAGAGTATTCGGATAAAATTAAGGAA
The DNA here is from genome assembly GCA_048941605.1 of Promethearchaeota archaeon. Taxonomy (GTDB): domain Archaea; phylum Asgardarchaeota; class Lokiarchaeia; order Sigyniarchaeales; family SOKP01; genus Loki-b32. The sequence continues at coordinate 2,792 of JBHLNL010000005.1, forward strand.
TTTTTTAATAATGGAGGGAAAGAGAAAATATTAGTAAAGAAATAATTTTATTTTTTTTTTTAATAATTATCTATGTAAAATGTAGGAGGGTTAAAATTGACAAGTTTCACACCATCACAATATTTACCTTTAATTATCATCCTAATAATTTTTAATGTAAGTTTTTCAATATTGTGTTTATACAAAATCACTAAAAATATAGAATTATCAAAAATCCAAAAATATAACTGGAGTTTTGTTGTTATATTCTTCTGTTTTGTAGAGCCTATTGCTTATATGATTTCAAATAGAAAAAAAGAGGTGAAAATTAGTTCTGAATAAGGAGATAGAATTTGAAGAGATTAAAAATATTTTAATTGAAGGTAATTTAAAATATAAATCTCAAATTGTTCAAAAATTAGAAGAAATAACAAATGAAAGCAAGATTCCAAGATATCCTGTACTAATTCTTACATGTATGGATCCAAGAATCGATGTCCATCGTATTTTTCAACTTAATCCGGGAGATGTATTCGTCTTAAGAAATGCGGGAAATATATATACCCCAGACATGATGAGGTCTATTCTATTATCGATTGTTAAATTTAAAGTTAAATTTATTATTATTTTGGGACATTTAGATTGTGGGATGACTAAGATTAACCTGAAAGAGTTAAGAGAAAAACTTCCTAATGATTTTCTTAAAAAACTTTCACGTAATTATTCAGAAATTTTATTGGAATTACAGAACTTTTTTAAACCTTTTGATAATGAGATACGCAATTTAATAGAGCAGATAAATGAATTAAATAAAATCACAAACATTTTTCCTAATTTAGAGATCACTGGAATGTTATATGACACTAAGACGGGTTGGATTTTTACAAGTGAAGATTTTAAAAATTTATTAATTACTCAAAATCATTTAAAGATTTATAAAGGATTGTTATACGAAAAAGACCAAAAGCTATCAAAATTTCTTCAATCAACCATTAATCATGAGTCTAAAGGGGCAATTGATGAAATCCAAGTTAATGAATTACCTATTGAAGAAGAAACTGAATTTCCTAAAATAGAAGAAAAAAATGTTGCAGTAAATGAAAATCTTGGATTTGAGATAAAAATGCCAAAAATTCAAGTTCCAAAAATTTACACTCCGAAAGTAAATATATTTAAACCAAAAATTAAGGAAACCATAAAAAAGTAAAAAGAATTTAAAAAATAAGTTCTTTTTTTATTATTTATTTTTTTCATAATAGCTTGTAAGACTTTCTAAAAGTCTTCTTAAATAGTTTTCAAATTCATCTGTCTCTTTTTCTGAAAAATCTTTATAAAAAATATCTCCCATTTCTTTCGATACTTTGTAATATTTTTCTTGTAATTCTTTATTTTTTTTCGTCAATTTTATATAAATTGTTCTTTTATCCTTTTCAGAGCGTATTCTCTCAATATGCCCAGCTTCTTCAAGCTTATCTAACATATACGATAGAGTCGCTTTACTCAGCAAGGCCTTTTTTTTAAGATCCTGGAAGGAGATATTATCATTTTGCCAAAGTGGAAACATTACCCTGCCTTGAGCAGCACTAATCTCATCAAGCTTATAATCTTCTAATAATTTGTTGAAAATTCTTTGCATAAGCTGACGAATTTTTGTGATTAAAAAACCTCCTTCCCTTAACTTTTCCATTTAATCTTCACCATGGTTAACATTTTTAATATTAAAATATTATAAAAATACCTATAACTCCATTAGAAAATTATTTACTGCAACTTTATATAATTCAGGTTGATCATCGTGTACTACATGACCCGCATTTGGAATTTCAATAAATTGACATTTTTCTATTATTTTTGACATTTTTTCAGCATGTTCACGTTGAAACTGACTGGAACCCCCTTTAATAATCAGAGTGGGACATTTAATTTTCTTTAATTCATCCCATTTTGATTCTTCAAAACTTAAACTGAGTATTTTAAGTAGATGTTGAAATTTAAAAATAGGATAATATCCCAATTCTTTCTCTTCGAATGATTCTATAAAGTGATCCGCATATGTGGGATGTAAATTTCCAAAGAATATACGTGCTTCTTTTAAACAACTAAATGGTAAAGGCCATGATTCAAAGAACTTTTCCCATTCCTTAAGAGCGTCTTTAGATGATGTTTGAGCACTTTTATCTTCAATAATAAGAGCTTTAACTAATTGCGGGTGTGATATTGCTAAACCCCAAGCTATCGAACCCCCCATAGAATGTCCAATCACAATAGAATTATGAATCCCTAACTCATTCATAGCTATTGCAATATCTTCAATCATTACATCTCGGGAATAGTTAACTTCAGGTTTTTCACTTCTTCCATGTCCTCTTTGATCAAATCCTATTACATGGTAATTTTCTCTTAACCATAGTGCCGTTTCATACCATGTGGTCGCTCTAGACATAAGACCATGCAAGAGAATAACATATTCTCCTGATCCTCCAAAATCAATATATGCTAACTGTATATTCTTTCCATTAACATATCCTCTTTTCAGGTCATTCACTTTAAAAACCATTAAATTGATTAAATTTTTCTCAGAATAATTTTTTTAGAGTTTAAATTCGACTTGATTTACTTTATAATAAAACATTGCTTCTTTAGGCTTGAATTGAAGTATTGTATAATCAGGATCATTCAATCCTTTTGGGTAATACCTTATAGAGGTCTCTAACCAGAATTGCTGCTTTATATTCATATCTTCAATTATTTCTACTTCCCCACCAAATAAAAGTCCTTCGAAGTTTTCCGGATTGCAGAAATACACAGAAACTTTAGAATTCTCTTTAATGTGGTCAATTTTAGATGATGATGTATTAGTCGAGAAATACATTACGAATTTATCTCTTAGTTTTTTGAAGAATTTGGAGAATTCAGGATATCGTTCTTTGCATCTCGTATTAAGTAATGCTCTTGTTATAGGAAAACCATTATGGTCTATTGTTGACAAATAAGCTACAAGAGAGTTTTCTATCAACCTTTTACTTAATTTTTTTGCTTCATCTAATTCCATATGTCATCTATCTTTTTTCAGTTTAAATTAATCCTTATAAATTAATCTTTTCCTGGTTTGAATTGAACTTTTTGTAATCGATAATAGAATTCGGCTGTTTTTGGGTCTAGTCGGAGTAATAAATAATCAGGATCTTCTAAGCCTTCTGGATAGTATCTTGTCCACCAATCTAACCAAATTTTTCGCTTTATATCCATATCATCAATAACTTCAACTTCTCCTCCAAACATAACACCTTTAAAGTCTTCAGGATCACAGTAATACACGCAAATTTTTGGATTCTTCTGAATATGCTTATACTTAGTTGATGACGTATTTGTTGAGATAAAAATGTCAAATTCATTATCTAAACCAGCGAAAAATTTTGAAAGTTCTGGAAATTGCTCCTTATTTCTAAGGTTAAACATCGCTCTTGTTATGGGATATCCATCAGAGTCAACAGTTGTTAAATAAGCAGCTTTAGAAGTCTCCATTAATTCCAAACTTAATTTTTTTGCTTCTTTTAGTTCCATTTTATTCAGCTCCTTTTTTATTTAATACTAAAGGTTTTTTCTTATCTCATCTAATCTCTCCTTAGCAGAAGGAGTCTTATCAAAAGTCATCTTTAAGTTATCACAGAAATAATCATCACAATAAGCACAATTTTCAAATCCTTTCTTTTGGCAACAAATCCTTATTGGACATTCATTACACCAACCAAAATGCTTTCCTTCTGAAGTACATCCATCACAATAAATATCTTCAGGTTTAAATGGCATTTCCTTAGTCGACCATTCCTTAGCAACTTTCTTAATTTCTTTAAAATCATCTTTTTGAGTAGCTATATATGCAGGGCACTCTGCACAATTAATTCCACAATATGCAATTATTTTTTCCATTTTTTAGTTCCTCTTTTTCGTTTAATTGTTTAAAATTTAATTTTAATTAAATAAAAAAATTTTTAGTTTTTAGGTTTATAAGTTGTTCCTACTTCATAGGCTTCAGCTAAATAGTCCCCTATCTTCCAATATGGGCCATTTGGCATTAAGCAAATAAAAGTGTCAAATTTTTCGACTTTTGGCTGATTATCTTTTACATATTTCTCATCAGTATAAATTTCAACAATTTCTCCAATGAAAAGATCTGTCTTTTTGAACTCTATAGTATTAATTAGTGTACACTCGATATTTTCACCACACTCTTTAATCATTGGAGCTGTTTTGAGATCTCCATAAAAGATTTCAAATTCTTTAGATTTATCAACTTTTGAGCCAGAATGTAAACCACAATAATCTGTTACAACAACCATATCCCTAGTAGGTATATTGACGCTAAACGACCTATTTTGTTTAACTCCTTGATTTGTAAAATGTCCTTTTGACATTACTACACCAATTAATGGGGGAGTACCATGTAACATATTAAACCAAATAATTGTATTGAAATTAGGTTTACCGTTAACATGAGCACCTAAAAGACATACTGGAAGGGGTAATATTGGTAATTTCCATCCCGTTTTAACTTTACCTATCTTTTTCACCTTCAATATATTTTTTTAAACGATATATCTCAATAGAAGGTATATCTTTACATTTGCCACTTTTTCTTTGAACTGGGTTATAAGAAAGAATATAATCATCAATTCCAAGACGAAATGACATTGTTTCCATATTTTTTTCCTTTATTTTTAATTGTTCGAGATCGAATGTTCGATTTCGAATTGTTCGATATAGAACAAATATTGTTATTTTTATATTTAAATCTTTCTATCTAAACCCGCAAAAAAAAATTTTTTGATTTTTATGATAGAGTTAGTAGATCTTTAGGAAAACGAAAAACAAGTGTAAAAGTTTATTAAAAATATAAAAATATTGATTTTAAACACTTTCTCTATTTATATCATTGACCAAATTAGTAATTAGATATACTAAAATTATTTAAATTTACATTAATTTTTAGAATATCATTAAATTAAATATCTTAATAGTGAAAAATTGTGATTGAATATAGTTTTTTGAATATAAGCTTTTTAGCCTTATTTTTTGTATTTGCTGCTGTAGAAGTATTTGGTGAATTCAAAGACAATGATAAGATAATTTATTTTACTAAACCCCTTGTAGTGCCCATGTTAATATTGTTTTATATTTTTGGAGTAATAGGAGCTGCTTCAATTGTTTTAGTTGATTGGTTGATAGTTATTGCATTAATATTTGGATTTACCGGAGATATTTTCATGATGTTAAGGAACCAAGAAAAATGGTTTTTATTTGGCATGTGCGCGTTTTTATTTAACCAGATTTTTTATATCATATCTTTCTTTCTCTCTATCACTGATTACACTGCTTTCAATTTATGGGGATTATTTTTATTAGGACCAGTTATTTTACTGATAATATTTACTGTACCGAGGTTTATTAAAAAAACTGAAAATATGAAAATTCCTGTTCTAGTTTATATGGGTACCATATTGTTGATGTATATCGCAGCTTTGCTACGATTAGCAGAATTTGATGGATTAGAGTTCATTTTAATTTATATTGGTTCAATTGCTTTCATTTTCTCAGATTCCTTAATAGCAGTAAAAAAATGGGCGGGAGAATTTACTAATGCTCGACTGATAATTATGACTACATATTTTATGGCTCAACTATATATTACTTTAGGCGCATTGTTGAGTGCATTATCTTATTTGTAAAAAAAGAAATTCTTAATCCTTTTTTTTTTGTTATTATGTAAAAAAATTTTTAATTTAGTAATAATTACTTAGTTTGTTAAGATTTTATTTACGCCTCCGTTGCTTAGGTGGTAGAGCGTTGCCTTGGTAAGGCAATTCAGGAAGGAAATATCCTTTTGAGCTTAAAGGTCGCGGGTTCAAATCCCGCCGGGGGCTTCAATGGAAAAATTCTGCCGGTGTGGCTTAGCTGGTTATAGCGCCAGACTCATAATCTGGAGTCTCAACTCCAATAAGAATTGGGTCAGAAGTCGTGGGCTCGAATAATTACAGCAATTAGCTTTAATTACGAGTATCCCACCACCGGCATTCATTTAGTTTATATTTAAGTTCTACCAATGAATCTTGAATCCCCTTTTCTTAAGACGCTCTATATCTCCTTCAGATATATTACTATCATTAATCCAGAGCTCCTTTAATTTATGAAGAGCATCTAATTCTTTAATTTCAGATAATTGATTATGCAGGAGGTATAAGATTTTTAAATTCTGAAGCTTTTCTAAACCTTTTAAATCTTTCAAGTGATTATTGCTTAGCTGCAATTCAATTAAATTTGTTGAAATTATTTATTATAAAATTTGAATATATTGTACCAATCTTGTTTTTAGTCTCAATTTATAAATGTAGATTTTAGAATATTTCCTTTAATGTTTGAAAATCTAGGTTTTAAAATTTTGTTAATAAAAAATTTTAATTAAAAGGAGATTAACGAAGAAAACGCGATGTGCGAAGTAGAGGGATATAGGATTTATTAGGGGCTAAGATTTCCATAAAAAAGCAAAAATAAAAAAAAAAAAGTTAATATTTCAAGTTATCCTTCAAAAACTTACTTTTAAATTCAACTATATGTACATAGAAGCACATTCAAGTGTATTCAAACTGTTGTACAAAACCCCTTGTAAATACGCAGCGTGGACATAATTTTGTAAAGTAGCAAATAGAACAGCGTGAGGCCATTTATACTCATGAGCAGGTGTTCTTGCTTCATAAAGATAGGATTGTACGTGCATATAAATTTGTCGTCTTAAGTTTACATCTGGTTGTTGGGAAGCTTGTTCGAATAATGATTGAAGATATGGATCATTTACGTGAGCAAAGTTGGAGTGAGAAACATTGTTGAATAATGGATCAAGCATGTTAAATGCGTCAAGGTAATCAGGACACCAACCAATAAAGGAGAGCTCCATATCCCATGGGTGATTCTCACCTGTATCGAGATAATCTCCCCATGTCCTAATTACTTCGAAAGTATCAACTCCAATAAGACCAAAAGTTTCATCCATATTCTGATTCATTCTCATATTATTAACAGAACCATAATGTCTATTTAATTGAACAGTTCTAAAGGAAGCTGCAGTCCATAAACCTTCATCAGTTCCAGGATAAGCTGTATCCCATCCAACTCCATAGCCCATTTGTTGCATTAATGTTCTAGCTCTGGTTATATCAGTATCAATAATTTGTACTGAAGCGTTATGACCAGGCATTAAGCGTGGTACAGCGGGAGGACCTCTAACAACAGAACCAGCATAGATTTCATCAATAATGTAGGTATAGTTTATAGCATAATTAAGTGCTTCTCTCCATGTAACATTCAATCCTCCAGCATAATTAGGATTCTCACAGTACATCTCTACGTAGAAGTAGCATAAGCCTTCTCCAAATCGTAGTAATGTATGTTGTGCACTTTCATTGAATGTCTCGAGATTTTCTGGCAATGCAGCTTGCAAATAATCAATCCTCAAGGCGAGCATGTCCATATTTCTCGTAGTATCATCTTCATTTATATCGAATACTAATAGTTCTGCCCATGGAAGGGTTCCCCAGTAGCCCCAGTAGCCCCATTGATTTACATCATCAAATCTTTCATATCTTACTTCAACATCATACATGTAACCAATATATCGGAAAGGTCCAGTCCCAACTAAGGTTCCAGTCGTTAGATCTAGGTAAGTATATCGAGGAGTAGCTTCAGGAGAGAGTATAGCTCCTGCTGTGTAAGTCATTAAATCTAAGAAAGGAGCAAAGGATTGGTTCAATATAAAGGTAACATGCCACTGATCATTTGCATAAAAATCTTTTATGATTTGTGTTACGCCATCAGAGAACCAGTATAATGATACTGGAAACATTACCCAAGAGGTTGCATTATCAGGAAGATCTCCTGTATAATTGGCGAACCAAGTTAACCTATTGAAGTTCCATATTACATCAGCAGAATCAAAAGTTGTATTGTCATGGAATAATACACCTTGTCTGAGCGTAAAGGTGATATTATCATAATTTGCACCATTCCATTGCCAACCTGTGGCAAGTACGCCCATTATTTGATAATCAGGGTGAGTAGATAAATTATAAGCAACTAAATTTTCAACAACTTGGTGTTGTACATTATAAGATGGAACATCCCATGTATCAACAGGATCAATTGTATCTGGATTGGAAGCATAACCTATAATGATTGTGTTCACTCCTGGTGGAGGTGCTACTTGGACAAAACCAGCCATGATAGCAAGAATAACGTTACCCACACCAGAGGCTGCTAGTACAACAGCTAAGATAATTATAGCTAAATTTTTTTTTTCCATTTCCATATTACATTCACTAAGAATCTGTAATTGATTTTTTATTTTTAATAGATTAGTTGTTAAATATGTTTTTAAAATCGAATCCTTATAAGTATAATCTTTGTTTTTCTATCGAGTTCTGAAATTATTAAATGACAAAATATTATTTTATGACAAGAAATCATGTAGTGACGAGAAATCATTTCGTGACAAAATATTTTAATAAGACCCGTCTCACAAGTGGTTGCATCACTTCAGCGAAGGTTAGCGCCAAATTAGAGAATATTTTAGCCCATTCACTGAAAACTCCATATTAAATGGGCCAAAATATGTTAGCGAACTGGAGTGAGTTGCGTAAAACCTGGCGATGTATGATAAGCTTCATTGAGATCAGATTTAATCCTTATAGCATATACAATAAAATAGAAATTTTAGGAAGAGAAGGGATAAAGCATATATCAGATTTCGAGTATTTGTACTCACAGTGGAAAAAATAAAGAGTGAGAAAAATAGAAAAATTCTCACACTTTAATATGGAATAGAAAAGAAATTTTTTTGTTTGTTTTTTTTATTAGAATTGCTGTTAAATATCATTTTGAATTCGTATCCTTATAAGTATAATCTTCATTTTTCTATCGAGTTCTGAAATTATTGAATGACAAGAAATCATGTAGTGACAAGAAATCATGTAGTGACAAGAAATCATTTCGTGACAAAATATTATAATATTAATAGAACAGAAAAATTAAAAAAAAAATTATTTTTAGTCTTTATCTTTCTAGAATTCATTTTATAAAGCATTTAAGCTGTTTTATAATACATTGTCCATGTTGTTATACTATTTAAAACGTTATACAAGGCTCCTTTTAAGGACAATTTTTTTTATTATAATTTGAAAAAATAAATATTTAAAAACTAAAATAAAAAATGAATTAGACTAGTTTAAACCTTTTGCCCGCAGCTTGGGCAAAATTTCGCATTAAAATCTAGTTGAGCACCACAGTACATACAAAATCGTTTAATTTCAGGTTCATTCCCAACTTTATTGATTTCAGCTTCTTCTTCAGGAGTAAGTTCTAATTTTTGTATATCCTTCTTTTTTATTGCTTTTTTCAATTCACTTTCAGTCATATTCTCCACAGGTTTACCAGATTCTTGTTCAATTCTCTGAACATCGCTTTGAGCAATTTTATAAATGGCATAACTTCCTCCTATAAGTAAGATTACCGAAGTTCCAAATATCAAACGTCTAGTAGTATGCCATAGAATTCTTCGAGTTATCCTTATATTACGACGTATGGGTGCGCGAAAGGCTCGGCGAACCATACGACGACGCATTGGTCTAAGTCTAGGACTCATATCAACACCTGAGTTTCTCAATAATATTTAATTTATTTTTAAAATTCAAAATATCAGTTTTATTTTATTAATTAGAAAAAAATAAAAGGGTTTAATAAAAATTTAGATTCTATTAAATTAGAAAATTCAAAATTTATTTTCTAATTTGCCTCGAACTTGAAATTTAATCTTCTTTTACAATTGTGCCTCCTGCTCTAGCTTTTGCTTTTTGTTCAAAGGATGCTTGGAATCCAGGGTTATAATTCATGTATTTTGGTATGGGATATCTTAAGCCTGCTTTATGAGTTGCTTCTAATCCATGTATTACAGGTTCTAATTTACTTTGTGGAATTGAAAACATAACTTCTGAATCTTCCACCCCGCCCCATACTCTATCTCCATTTCCTAAAATGACTAACTGAGGTTCATCAGTTTGTATAGTTTTGATCACTCCTTCATGGCAAGAACCTGCTCTTCCAGCAGACGTGAAATTGAATGTTCCACCCTTATTGTATAGATAACCTTGAATCAATCTCGTTGCTTGCGCAGGATTGCAATAAATCTGAACTACATCAGGTTCAATTTTAGTTCTTGTTAAAGGCGAAATTACAAGACCTATATATTTTTCTTTAAGGATATAAAGATGCTCTTGAAATTTTTCCGAAGTCTCAAGATCTTTTGAGTAAAGCCCTATGCTGAATTGATTAGCAAAGTTTTTTGCTTGTTCTGTCATGGGGTCCCATCCGTATAATCCTCTTGCTAACCTACAAACGCAATCTTCTTCCGTTATAGCAATCGTCCAACCATAACTACGAACCATCTTAAAAGTTTGACATAAGAAAGTCTGAACATGTAAATCAGATTTCGGTCTTTTAAGATTAGGTAGTATCTCGGATTCTTCTTTTATAAGTTTGATTGCTATAGGAAATGTTAGTGGTCTTAGAAGTTCTTCGAGTTTTTTCCCAAATTCTTGATATTTTTTTAAATTTTCACTCATTTTCTTAATGTCCTATAATTTTTTATTTATTATTTACATCATTAAGATTTGAATAATGAAATATTTTTTCACTTAAAACTTAGATTAAACCTAAAGGTTATTTATCTCTAACTCTTAAATAAAATTGTTATGAAATCATTTAATTCAAAAAAGATTACTTCAGAAGAAATGGCGATTTTGGATAATAATAGTGAATGGTTAGGAATCCCAAAGAGTCATTTAATGGAATGTGCAGGTTATTCTTTCGCAACTGAAATTATGAATCGAGGATATTTCAAGCCAAATTCTAAAGCATTGATTTTTTGTGGCATGGGCAATAATGGTGGAGATGGATTTGTTGTTGCTAGACATTTATCATCATATGGAGTGAAATCTCTATTGATTTTAATTGGAGACCCTGATAAAATTAGAACAAAAGAGGCTCAATTAAACTGGAAAATAATTGCCAATAATCTAAATTATTCAATAGAGATTGAAATTATCAGAGATTCAACAGAATTAACTAAAATAGAAGATATTGTTAAAAAGGATAAAGCTCATAATATAATTATAGACGGTTTACTTGGAACTGGCATAGAAGGTAAAATCCGTGAGCCATTAGCTTCTGCAATTACTTTAATAAATAGTCTTAAAGAAGATCATCCTAATAGATTTACTGTTGTATCTATTGATGTCCCCTCTGGATTAGATCCTAACACAGGAAAAGTTGCAGATAATGCAGTGAAAGCAGATCTTTTAATTACATTCCACAGAATGAAAAAAGGAATGTCTGGTAGTAATGATTATATAAAAGAAATAGTAGAAAAATCAATTGGTATTCCTCAAGAAGCTAGTATGTTTGTCGGAAGAGGAAATTTAATACCAACTTTAAAAAGAAGAAAAATTGATGCTCACAAAGGTGAATTTGGGAAAATTTCAATAATAGGTGGCTCTAGAGATTATTCTGGAGCCCCCGCTTATGCTTCACTAGCTGGAATTAACTTCGGTATAGACTTAGTAATCACATATGTACCAGGAGTTATAGCAGACGCTCTCAGAAGTTATTCTCCAAATATGATAATAAGAGCTCAAAAGGGGGAATATTTGAATATAGAAGCTTTAGAAGAATTAACAGAGTTAATTAAATGGTCAGATTCAATTTTAATTGGTCCTGGATTAGGACAAGAAAGTGAAACTGAGGAATTATTTGTGGAATTGCTAAAAAGGCTAAAACAATATAAAAAACCATTTGTTCTAGATGCGGATGCTTTAAAATTAGTAAAAAATCATCTTGAACTGATTAAAGGATTACATGCTATTTTAACTCCTCATGAAGGTGAGTTAAAAATAATGTCGAATGTAAATTTATCCCCCTATAATAATGTAATTGAACGTAGTAAAATAATTATGGAATTGGCAAAAAAATTAAACTTAACGTTGTTAGTTAAAGGTCCATTTGATTACATATCCGATGGGAAACAAATAAAGATTAATAAAACAGGTTGTCCTGAAATGAGTATTGGAGGGACTGGTGATATATTAGCAGGTTTGTGTAATTCTTTTATTTCGATAAAAAATGGGCTTTTTGAGTCTGCATGCTCGGCAGCTTTTCTTAATGGCATTATAGGCGAATTTTGCAAAACCAATATAGGAGATCGTTTTACAGCTTTAGATATGGTTAAAAATATTGGTAATACAATTAGAAATGTTATGAATTTTTAAGCTTTTACAAAGCGATAAGTGTCTATTAAAGGATGTCAGAACGTGAATAAGTAACAAAATAAAGATTTATTAATTTCTAATATTATTATATTATTAACTTAGTTATTATGAAAACTTAAGTTGAGGTTGTAGAATTTTAATTTATACTAAATTTCAACACAAAATATAAGGAGATTGATTAAAATACCACAATTATTTCTTATTAATCCAGATGGGACAACTACTGAAATTACAACCCAAGGACCGATTAAAGATTTATTAAAAACTGACGAGTGTTATGTTCTGGTTGCAGATGATGTGAGAAAAGTATATCTTTGGAAGGGTCTTAAAAGTAGTGTCAGGTCAAAATTCATCGGAGCCAAAAGATCTCAAGAAATACGTGGTCAAGTGGGAATGCATTATGCTGTTGTTCCTGTTGATGAGGGTGAAGAAGAATCCGAATTTATAAATTTAATTGGAGGACAAACGAAAGCAGGAATTGCAAAAGAGATCAAGGCTGAAGATATTTCTCCCTCCACAGTGCATCCATTACGAGAAAAAAATATTTTTGGAAGTCCTAAGCCTGCTGAAGGCATGAATATAGCTGGAAGCAGAGATCGCGCGGTACAAAATACAGGTCCTTTATATAAAGGAGAAGGTACTACACTTGATTTTATACAGGATCAAGTGCAAATAGATTTTCAGCAAGTCATGCAGAAATTAGAAGAAATACAAATGCCTCCTGGTTTTGAACGAGAATTAATTATTATAGGCAACCATGCTTATTCTATTGTTGAAAAAGTACAACAATTTCTAGGAGAGAGACAAGTGACTAAAGAAATATCGAAAGTCGGTGCCATTCCAGAGGGAATCTTCTTCGCCGAAGATTATAGTCCTAGAATTTTAAGCGAGAATGGCAAAATTATCGCAATTGAATTTCTTAAGCGTACTGGTGCTGTAAGTAAACCAATAGAAGTTAAAAGTAAAAGAGAATTATTAAAGGAGCAAATTAAAGAGCAATTAGAAGGAAATTGAAATTCCTATATTTCCTTTAACTTTATTCTTATTATGAATGTAAAATTAATTGATTTAATCATTTAATGTTATAGCCCTCATATCAATAAACTTCGTGTTCATATTTAGAAATATAAATTTTTAAGGTTAAATTTGTTAATTAATATTAATTATTAATTGAAAAAAATTTTAGGACAAAATAACAATGTCAGATTTAACCCCAGATGAAGCGCATGCGCTTTCGAACTTCCTTGGTAGTATAACAGAATATAGCGAATTGGAAGCACTCGCATTAATTACACGAGAAGGATTAAGATTAGCTTTCAGTGCTATTCCAGGATATAATATGGATCCTGACCTCTTCTCTAGCTTGAGTGCTGTTGTTGTTCAGTCAGGAACCGATGCAATTGCTGCTCTAGGTTTCACTAATATGCTTGAGGTTGTTTTACGCGGCGATAATGGGTTTATAATTCTAAGTGCTGCTGGTCGATTTTTTCTAATGGGAGCATCAAGACAAACCGCAGATTTGGGGAAAGTTGTTAAAATCTTCAGATATTATGCAGGAGAAATTAATAAGCGTTATCCTTTGACATGAATAACCTAAGGATAAGAAAGTCAGATAAAAATAATCACTATTTTTTTTATAGAAAGCTTTTTTTCATTATATTTATGAAATTCTTCCCTTTATGTTTTTATTCCAATATTTCATCAATTTAATTTTTTTCCCAAATCGAATATTATTGTTAAATTTTAATATTAAGATATTTATGTTTATAATAATATCAAATCTAGATCAATATCTTATACTGATATTAAGTTGTTATTTATTAGTAAAGTAAATATGTGTTGATAGAAATTTTAAGGTTTATCACTTATAATATATTAAAAAACTTGAAAAAATTTTAAATCATAATTATGTCAGAAAAAGAAATAAAACTCTTCGTGGATGCCAATAATGAAATAACAGATAAAGTTATTATTTGCCAATCAAATGCAAGTAAACTAGGAGTAAAGAACGGAGCTACTGTAGAAATTTTAAATCTTGATAATAATTTGAAAAAAATTGCATTCGTAGAAATCTCTGATTCAGTGCTAGATTTTGCTGGTCAGTTTTCGAAAAATCTATTAGATGATTTGCAATTTTCAGGTGTTGAATTAACTGTCCGCCCTGCCAGTTCTGCTGCAACACTTACACCCACTCTAAAAATTCCAAAAGTTCCTGCATCACAACCGGTTTCTAGCCCAATATCAAAACCAACACCTGCACCTGAATCTTCTTTATCTCCATTACCATCCCCTCCCCCCTCACCTGCACCTCAACCTATTCCTACACCTCAGCCTTCATTGACTCCTCCTCCTACACCAACACCTCAACCTACTCCTGCACCTCAACCCTCATTGTCTCCTTTACCTTCGCGACCTCCACCGCCAATGGAAATACCACAACCAGGTATAAGTCAATACGGTGCAGAAACAATGGCACCTGTAGAGCCATATCCCAATAAAATTGACGTAAAGATGCTTCAAAGTCAAAAAAATGGAATCATTCTCACTCCTACAATTAATGACGGTATAGAAGGCGGTAGAGTACAGCTAAATCCTAGCATTATTCAACAGCTTGGACTTGGACAGGGAATGTTAATAGCCTGGGAAGATCCTTTAACAAGATCTATGGGTTCAGCAAGAATAGATCAAGTAAATATTGGAATGAATGAAATTAAGATGAGTATGGACACCTATGAAGATACAAATATTCAGGCACAACAAATTGTCATATATTCTACTGAACCTCCAATACAAAAGACTTCTGAATTAATATTAGAAGTTCATTCTCAACCAAATTTAATGGGATATGCCTTAGTGAGCCCAAGAACGCAATATTCTCTTTCAATTCAGACAGATGATATTCTTGCTTTTGAAGACGAGCTTACTGGGGCCATGGGTGCTGGAAAAGTAGAAGTTTCAGAGGAGACTCCTGATAATGCAATAGTTATAGATAGTGAAATTTTAGAAGCATCGGGTATCGGTAGTTTTGAAGTTAAAGTGTCTAAAAATCAAAGAACAATTATCCCATTACAAAGCATTTCATTAGGTATTTCACCTATCTCTGGAGAAAATATGTGGGAAATCATCAGTACCGCTCGAGAAAATGTTGATTCAATGAAAGGTTGGATATCAAATTATATTATTTTCAAAGGGATAAAGCTACGATGGTCTGCAGTTAATATTGCTTGTTCAATCCTTGATACAGTTCCTGATTTAACAGGGGACATATTTGCGAGAGTAAGTCCAAATACGACCTTATCCTTAAGTCCAGTAGGGTTAATTCCGTTTAATGCTATTCTAATTATTGATATTAGCCGTTCAATGATGGCAAGGGACGTCCTTGTCATAAACATTGCTCCTGCTATTGAGGGAATAAAAGCTGCAATGGAATCTCGAGAAATTCAAGAATTTCTAAAACACTTTAAAGATGGAATAAATATACCTCGAAGGATATCGGCAGCATTTGCGGCGGTTCTCTTCTTAAGTGAAAAAGTTGGGAGAGGTTTTGGGGAAAAAGTTTCAGTAATAAGATTTGCTGATGAAGCACAAATATTACCTTTTGGTGGCAGTTATTATATGGATTCTGCTAGCGGTAAGAAAGGTGTGCTTGAGGATGCTGCTCGTATGATCGTTGATCGAATAGGAAACTCTTACGGACAAGCTACAAATATGGGTTCTGCGATGGTTCAAGCTCATAATGTTTTGAATGAATTCCAAAAGATAAGTCCAGACCAACCAACGATGATTGTCATTTTAACGGATGGTGTTCCTACTGATGGCGATGCTTTCTTCAATGAGATTAAAAAGTTAGCTGATAATCCGAACGTCGTTGCTTATATTGTAGGTTTAGGTAATCCTGATGACGCACTGATGGCACGTGCAGCAGCCTTATGTGGTGGTGAATACTTCAAACCTGAGGATGCTGGTGAACTTTTAATTTGGTATTCCAAACGAGCTAGAGATTTAACAGTTAAGCTAAAAGCTCATAAGGAATAATATGTTAAGATGTTGTAACATCCATTTTTATTTACTTTTTAGTATATTTTCATAGTTGAGATATTACTCAGAAAAATTAGTTGTATTACAAAACTTGATTCAATTCATGTTATATATATTATATTCTAGTTCATTAGGATTACATCAAAGTTATTAATAATAATTTTGATAATAATAATAAGAAAAATATAACCACGAATTATAGTTAGAAATTTATAGCAGTAAAACGAAGATAATTATAATTATAAATTTAATAATTCCAATGATTAAATTTGAAAGACGTTAAAATAATTTCAATTGATAACCGTGGACGAATAGTATTACCCCTTGTCACAAGAAAGAATTTAGGGTTAACCACCAATTCTCAGCTTATGTTAGTAAGCGATTCAGAAACAAAAGAGATTAGGATTACACCTATTGGATTAAGGGACGAAAGTAGTCTTATAAAAGTAAGAGTAATAATGAAAGATGTCCCCGGCGCATTAGCAAAAATACTCGATATTTTTGCTGAAGAATCTCTTAGTCTAGTGTACAGTGAAGCCGTTATTGTTGAAAAAGATAAAACCGCAGTTTGGACAGCAATATCAGAAAATCCTCATGATGTGGATAGGTTGACAAAGATTTTAAAAGAAAGGGGAGAAGCATTAGAAGTTACTCTTTCTTCTATAGATTAATAATTCAATCATAATAAAAAGAAATTAATTTTAAAAAAGGTATTTTTGGTGGCAAAAAAGAAAAAAAAAGAAAAAAGGAAAAAATTACAGGATACAGAGGAGGGGAAAGAGCAAATCCCTGAATATTCATTAGATACAGCGTTACACTCTGCAAAATCAACAGAGACTACATTGCAAACACTATTAAAAGGTGTTTCAGAAGGCCAAGGATTTGTTAAATCTCAAAAAGAAGGAGATGTGAAAATTACACCACAGTTATCCCATGAATCGCGTAGTAGGATTGCTGAAGCATATGTCTTAGAAGATGTTCCGTTAGTACAACGAACTAAGGATGAAAAAAAGGAGAGAACAAAATTAGTTACAGAAGTTAGTGAGAAAGCAGAGCCAATTGCACCAAAAGACCAACCGGAAATCAGTCCATCCTCGCAAGTTCAACCTGCTCCTCCTCCAACCATAGCAGAGCCCTCATTTGTTAAACAAAAGAATATTTATCTAAAATTAACAGAATTTTTTGAAGGTTTACTCTCGAGTTATAATGAGAATTATGATCGGTGGGAAATGTCAATTTCAAATATTCTGGGTATATTACGGAAGATGAGGAAAATCACTAAGAAAAATACAGAGGATTTAGTGGGGAATATCTCTGGAATATATGAAAAAATTCAAGCAGACTTAGAAC
This sequence comes from Promethearchaeota archaeon, assembly GCA_048941605.1. Classification (GTDB taxonomy): domain Archaea; phylum Asgardarchaeota; class Lokiarchaeia; order Sigyniarchaeales; family SOKP01; genus Loki-b32. The sequence goes on from JBHLNL010000005.1 coordinate 20,524, forward strand.
AATTTAAAGTTAAACGTGATGAAATTGAAAAAGTTGCTGAAGTTGATATTGAATCGATGTCTGGTGAATTTAAAAGAGTTTTAGGATTACTTGAACTACAAGTCAAAGAATATCAACTAAAGCGAATTACAGATGAATTTATTCATGAAATTAAATATCTTCAATAGCTGGTTTATTTTCAACATTGAGAAGAAAATATAAACATATATATTTAACAATTTACTATGTCGGCTGAAGAAAAAAGTCAGTTGCGTCCACTTATTATTGATATTGGGAGTAGAAATTTTCGATTAGGTTGGGCGGGAGATGATTTTCCAGATATCATTACTCCAAGTGTTTATGTTGATAAAACTGATTATATATTTGCTTCAGATGTAATTGATGGTCTTGAAGATATCTATATTACTGAAAAAGATACGGATAACCATTTATTTGGAGATGAAGCTCTAAAATACTCAAACATATTAAGACTTCATGAATTTAAAAAAGAATCAAACTATCCCATTTTTACGAAATTCTTTTATTATTACTATAAACAATTAAACATTACTGAGGAAAATCAATTTAAACAACCCATTATTATAATAACTCCCTTTTTTATATCAGAATTAGAAAAAACAAAGTTAACAGATATATTTTTCAATGTATTTGATTTTCCTTCTCTTCTTTTTTTATCAGAAAATCAAGGAATACTAAGCACCCTAAGAAAATCTAGTGGTGTCGTAGTGAATATAGGTGAAGTAAACACCAATATCACAACATTTTTACATGGATTTTCGAACACTATGGCAAGGGATACTTACCCCATATCTGGTAAGGACCTTACTGCTTATCTATTGAATTTATTATTAACAAAAAAAGGTTCTGGGAAAACAGTTTATCTTGATAAAGTGATTGCAAAAGAGATCAAAGATAAATTGTCTTTATGTGTTTTAGATCCTGATGGAGAAATAAAAAGAATTAAAGATGGATTAACTAAGTATAATAGAACAGTTGATTTACCAGATGGTACATCTTTATATATTAATTCAGAAAGATTCTTGCTTATTGAACCATTATTTAATCCTTTATTAATTCACATTGATTATATTGGGCTAGCTGAGGCAATATCAAAAGTTGTGCGATTTTGGGATCGTGAAAACTGGGAAGATTTATTACCAAATATTATCCTCGCAGGAGGAAGTAGCCTTATCCCTGGTTTAGATCAAAGATTAAAAATTGAAATCTCAAAATTTTTTTCAGAGAAACTAAAAGATAAAATCAATGTAATTGCTGTTTCTGGAAGAGAAAATATTGGTTGGATCGGATCCTCGGTTTTATGGGCTCAAAATAAGTTGCAAAAGGGATGGATTCAAAATCCCAATCAGGAGGCAGCTGAACAAGATCAAAATATTGAATTTAAAAATCAAATTAATATGAATGGATAAGAGAGGGAAAAATCTCATGTCTGTTAGCATTGATTTAAAACAAGAATTCTTGACAAATTTTCAAGATAAGATTATAACAGCTAGAAAATTGTTATTTGCTGCTAATCATAAATGGGCTTCAAAATTACTTGATAATTTAGGACTTGAGATAGATAGATGTGATTGGTTAGATGTTCAGAAAAAACATCAACTAATTATGATAATATCTAATTCTTGGTGGATGTATTTAAATTCCCTAGTAAAACTTAAAGAAGGGAAAGTTGAGATTGATTTAATTAGGTATATTGATGCTTATAAGAGATTTTTTTCATTTTTATCTAAATTACAAGATTTCTATTTATTCAATAATTTTGGGACAAATCTTCTACAGAAATTTGTAAAAATGGAAGAAATATCCCAAAAGGGCATAACTAAATTCATTAATTCATTTTCAGCTAAATTACATGAAAGAGAGGATTTCCAGAGATTATTGGAAATGCAAATATTACAAACCTATTTGAGAAAATCAGTAGCGCCATCTGAATATTTTAATTTAAGCTTAGAGAGATTTGGGAAGTCTATATTTAGTATAGAGCCATCTAAGAGGCCATTATTTATTTATATGATATTAGAAAATGTATGCTTAAAATATAAATTAATGGAAGATTCTGTAGAATTTGTCAGAATGATCAATAAAATTTTGATAAATCGACTTCCAAGTTATTTAAAAAATGAGTTCAGTACTATTAGTAGAATTTCGATAAATGAAAGGAGTTTTAATACTATTTTAGTCGATCTTGAAGAATTAATTTATTACTTATATAATATTGGTGAATATTCTTGGATCATTATTATGATTCGTAATATTTTCTTTAAAATCCGAGAATACCAATCATTTGGTGATGCTGTTACATATATTAGGAAATATATAGATTTTTCAATTAACAGAAACCGCTTTGAAATTGCTTTTGAGATATACGATTTCTTAGAGGATTTATTTATGTATCAGTCAGATTTATCCTATGATAACATTCTAATTGAATTATGGGTCGAAGCTTGTAAAAAATTTGTTGATATGAAAGAAAAAAAATATCTACTCCAATCACTTGAAAAACTAAATAATCACTTAAAATTTCCTCAAACAGAAACTCAGATCTTTCATTATTTTTACACATGCAATATATTATGGAAATTTAAATCAATGTTTTTTTCTTTAGAACAAAGAGATTTTTGGAGAATGATGTTTTATCGTGCTCTTTTTGAAGAACAGAATTATAATATTGCTCAAAAAATACTTCTTTATTTAGATAAAGATTTTAGTAAAAGATTGACGGATCTTAGAAAGCTTTTTACCGAAGCAGAATCAATCAGGAAAGATATTTATACTCTTGACGAAAAAAAAGATAAAAAGAGTATCTTTCATGAAGGCTTAAGTATTAAACAAATGATTTTAAGAATTAATTCGTATGGGATGATCTCATTCAGAATAATTTCTAGTGACAATGAAGTAATCGAAGGGACAATTTCTGATGAATTTTGGAACGATACTCAACTAATTGAGATATATAATGAACTTTTCTATGAATCTGAATATCGAAAATACTTATTTGATCTCAAGGAATTTGGTGAATTACTATATATCTTTCTCCCAAAATTAATTAGGGATTTCTTTAAATCATTTAAGATTGAAAGTTTGAACATTATACCCCAGATCTATTTTATTTTAGATAATATGACAATTCCTTTTGATCTTATATATGATAATAATTTTTTCTTGTTAAAATACTCAAGTGGATATAAAATAGGAGAAATTCCACTTGGGGGTGTTGCTTTTGAAGAGGAATTTTTAAGTGAGAATTCAGTGGATGTATCTAATAAGACATATAACATTTTGGTAATTGATGCAATTAATTCTAAAAATCCTTTAAAGTGGAATGAAAAAACCAAGCAAAAAGAATTAATCTTTCCATTTCAAGCTGGTGCTGAAGAATTAAACTATATAATTAATTTTTTTAATCAAATTGCTGAAATTAACCAGATGGCTACATTAATAGGAGTAAATTCAACAAAAGATAATGTATTATCTAATTTATCAAGGAACATGTATCAAATTATTGTATTCGTTGGAAATATTTTTTATTCAAAATGGAATCCGAAAAATAGTTTTTTCCTTACAAATGATAATCAAATTTTAACTTTCAATGAAATTAATCAAATATTAAACCAGAATAATTCAAAAACACAACCGTTGATATTTTTTAATTCACAAGTTTATGATATTGAAGGCAACAAACTACGAAATACTTTAAGAAATTTTGGAGAAATTGTGGCACAATTTGATTATAATAAAATAATTGGGGTCATTTCAAAAAACTATCCAATTTTTAATGATGAAACAAAACAAATTATTTCAAATTTCTTTATGAATTTTTTCGATCACAATAGTCAAGGAGTTTCACTTCTAAAGGCACGTCAAAAATGTATAGCAACTAAGATGGAAAAACTTGTAGAACAACAGGTTAATGAACCTGATTCACAATCAGGAATAAAACATATTGATTTACGAAGTAGTTTAGCAATTTCTAGCTATTTACTTTTTGGTAAACCTTGGAAAAAAATTAGATCTTGATTTAAGTTTTTCTAATTCTAAAAAACAATAAATAAAAAATAATAATATAAATATAATTTAAATTATTCATTATAAAAAAGAAAAAAGAGTTGATGTGTGATAAGCCAAACTGACCGTCTACTTGAATTAAGAATTGAAAATAAGAAACTACGAGCGCAAATAGCCGATCTAGAAAATAAAATAATGTCACTAGTAGGAATGGTGAATATTGAAACTAGTGGCGGTGCCGAAAAGAAAAATGTGTTGAATGATCTTTTAATAAATTTAATTAATTCAACTCAAGATCAATTAAATATTGTAACTCCGAGAATAGACAGTTTTTATGCTAATGAGCTTAAAAGAGTAGTTGAAAGAGGTATTCCAGTTCTCTTGATTACTAATGATCGTAGTGATATCCCTAAAAGTTATATGCCAATTTATGATGAATTAAAAGTTACTCAAGGGATAAGTGTCATAAATAACCCTAATGTAAAGTATCTATTGATATTTAATACAGAACAAGCAGTTTATGCAGGGGGATCTTTGGATAAAGAGGAGTTATCAAAATCAATTCTAATTGTCACAAGGATTCAGGAGAAAACTAAATTGAGATTAATAGCCGAAATCTTTTCCTTAATGCTTCCCACATTTATGAGAAAATAAAAATCATTCTTTTGGCCTTATATTCATTATAAACACATTTTCTTTTATTTTAACTAAATTTAAGCATCAAATTTTTTGATAACACATCATTCATAAAAAAAATATGGTTGTAATTAAAAATCTAATAGATTCACAATTTTTAACTGAAGCTTTGGGTTTAGGGTCTAATATTTATCTGCAATCTATAAAAATACTTGAAGAAAACTCTAAAAACAATCAATTATATGAGGAAAGCTATCTAGATTGGAAAAA
>JBHLNL010000005.1:25462-59297 GCA_048941605.1 Promethearchaeota archaeon
TTTTACCAATCTTTATGGATATGAAATTACATCTGATCTATTCCTAAAACACACTTATTTTGCCCATATACTGAAAATAATTGTAATTTCTAAATTAGATATTGGAAAAGACCTTGATTTTGAAGATATATTTGATATTTACTGTAAAAATAATATAAATGAAATTTTTGAAAGTGATTACTTTTTTTGGACACGATTTGATAAAAGCTTATTTAGAAAAATCTATAATAATTTTCAGGGTGCAAAATTTGTCGAGGAAGACTTATTTAGTATAATATACCAACAAATTTTTCTTCCTGAAACTAGACATAGAATAGGAGAATTCTTTACCCCTTCAAATTTAGCTCAAAAAATGGTTGAAGATGTTTATAGAGTTGGATTGAGAGTTCTCGATCCTTCCTGTGGCTCCGGAAATTTTATAATTAATATTATTGTTAGGATAATTGAATCTAAAGAGTCAATAAAATCTAAAAGTAAAGCTATTTCTAACGTTTTTGGTTTTGATGTTAACCCATTAGCTGTTATGACTGTAAAGGTTAATATGTTGTTATTACTCCTTAAATATTTTAATAAAGATATCAATATAATCTCAAATTTTAATATTTTTCTTATCGATTCTTTATTTCCTGAACTTTATGAATCAAGATATAGTATTCAATTACGTAATTTGTACAATTCGTTCGATTTAGTTATTGGGAATCCTCCATGGTTAACATATAAGGACTTGAATAGTAAAACTTATCAAAACAAAATTCGAAATTTAGCAAAAATTTTGCAAATCAAACCGCCAAGTCAATATATTACTCATATAGAATTAGCCGCGATTTTCTTTTATGCCATTCCTTCACAATTTTTAAAACAATATGGTACAATATTTTTTGTAATGCCAAAAAGTGTATTAAACGGAGATCATTGTTATAAATTTAGAGCTTTTTCTATCTTTAATAACAATTTAGAGATATGGGATTTTCCTAAAAATTATTTCTTTAATGTGCACCATATCTGCTTGAAAGCAGAATATATTGGAATTGAAAATCAAATCTCAATTTATAAGAAATATCCTATTAAAACTAAGATTTTTAATAATGAATTCAAAATGAAAAAGAAAACAAACTATTCTAGCTTAAAAATAGAGGATGATGGGGCAAAATTAATATTACCTGAACTAGAATTTAAATTATTGAATAATACAAAAAACAGCCCATATAAGGATAAATTTTTTCAAGGAGCTACATTAGTTCCTCGAAGTTTAGTATTTTTTAAAATCGAAGAAAAGAGAAATGGGTCTCTAATTATATCATCTGATTTAGATATACTATCAAGGGCAAAAAAAAAATGGAAATATCAATTTTCCAGAAAAGAAATTGAAAAAGAGTTCAAGTTTAAGACATTTTTAAATAAAGATTTAATACCCTTCTTTATAAAAGCACAAAAGAACGTATTTCTCCCTGTTAATGATCAATTTGAATATGACAATCAATTTTTAAAAAAATTTCAAAAAACTTCTGAATTTTATAAAGAAATAAACACCTTTTATCAGAAACACAAAAAAGAAACAAGCAATATTAACACTCTATTTTCGAATTTAAATTATTGGAATAAATTGAAGAAACAAATAAATAATAAGTCTTATCTTGTAGTATATAACGCGAGTGGATCTAGTTTAAAAGCTGCTGTGGTAAATAATGAAAAGCAAAGAGTTATAATTGGATCTGAGAATTACTATTATTCTACCAATTCTCAAAACGAAGCTTATTACTTATCAGCAATTTTAAATTCACTTATCTTATCAAAAAACATTAAAATTATTAAAAGCTCAAGGCATATTCATAAAAGACCATTTATGTTTCCTATTCCTATTTATGATGAAAACAATATTTTACATTTAGAATTAGCCAGAAAAGGGAAGAAATGTGAAAATGTGGTTCAAGATTTGTATTTAAATAATCCTAGAATAAATTCTGAAAAAGTTAGAATATTCATCAATCAGAGACTATTAAAATTAGATAAAATGACTAGAGATGTTGTTTTTAATTAATTACTTCAAATCAAAAACTTTATTTTGCTTAAATTATATTAGTTAATTGACGAAGAGCGTAAAAAAGAAAGTTATTAGTGAAAATTAAAATTGAATTTTGAAGATTTAGGAATTAGTGAGAGCAATACTCTCGCTTTAAAAAGACAAAATATTTATAATCCTACCCCTGTACAAAAAAAAGCGATTCCTCTAATTATAAATGGTCATCATTTGATGACTCAATCCAAAACAGGCTCTGGAAAGACCTTAGCATTTGTTTTACCCATTATTGAGCAATTGCACTACAAAAATAATGAAGCATTAATTTTAGCTCCCACACGTGAGCTTGCAAAACAAACCAATAAAGTCATCAAGGATTTAGGAAACGGTAAACTCAAATCGATGACTATTTATGGAGGCGTTTCAATAAATAATCAGATAAATAAAATTGAACATGGTGTGAATATAATTGTTGGAACACCAGGTAGAATCATAGATCTTTATAAAAGAAACAAGTTATCCTTCGGAAACATTCGTTTCGTTGTTTTAGATGAAGCTGATAGGCTTTGGGATATGGGATTCGCTCCTGATGTCAAATATATTCTCAGTAAAATCCGTACTGATTATCAATTTATGTTATTTTCAGCAACATTAGATTATGATATGAGGAAACTCGTTAAAAAATATACTAAGAATAAATTTGAATTTTTAAATCTTAGCAGGGATAATTTAACTGTTGGAAATACAACTCAAGTGTACTATTTAATCGAACGATTTGAAGAAAAATTCAATACGTTTATTCAAATATTAAAGATTGAAAAACCTAAACATGTATTAGTGTTTGTAAACACAAAAAAAACAGCTTCTTGGTTAGAAAAGAAATTAAAATCATATAAAAGTACTAATTTCAAAGTAGGTGTTATCTCAGGGAACTTATCGCAATTTCAAAGAGAGAAAATTCTAACTGATTTTAGAAAACGCAACGTTAATTTACTTATTGCTACTGATGTAGCAGCTAGAGGACTTGATATAGATAATGTCTCTCACGTGATAAATTATGATATACCAAAGTTTCCGGAAAATTATATACATCGGATAGGTCGTACATCGAGAATGAACAAAAAAGGAGTTGCAATAACTCTTTGTTTAAAAGATGAATATGAATATTTATGTCATATTGAAGGTTTAATTGATAAAGAAATTCAATTGAGAACGATACAAAAAGAAGAAAGGAAGTATTATCACAATCCTTTTTATTAAGGATGGTATTAAGAAAATTGTTCTTTCCATTTTAAAAACTCTAATTGAAAGTCGTCTTTATCTTCACTCTCAAGGGGACCTTTAATCTTTTTGAGTTTACTTATCCAATTTTTTACATCTTTAAGGACCATTGAATACCCTTCAGTTTCTAAAATAATATCAACAATATTTTGCATTAATTTACTTATTTCATTCCCACTTAACTCGTTTATTTGGGTTTGGATTTTATTAAACAACTCTTTCATTTCTGTTTTGGGATCAAAACTAGTCAGATCGTCATTGGATGAAGATTCTTCTCCAGTTCCAAATTGCGATTGAGATAACCCAGGGCTAATATATTCCTCTTCGAAAATTGAAGAAACACTATCGTGTGTTGGAGTTTCACTAGATTCAGAAGAGTCTTCTTTGAGTGGTTCTTTAGAAAGAGTTTTTTGATGTAAAATCCCATATTTCCAACTTAAAAGATCTTCCTTAATTTTTTCTTTAAATGGTTCTTCTAGTGTCTTATCAACAGTACGTAATGTATTTTTCCATTCAATAATACTTGAGAATCCTTGCAATTTCAATATTACTTCAATAAATTTATCAATTTGTTCACCAATCTCCACTCCTTTAAGTTCATTAATTTTTTCAAGGAATAATTCAAACAAATTATCAACTTTATTTGGATCGAGTGGTTCAATCTCAGGGGGCTCTATATCTCTTTCTAATTCGCTTTCAATTTTTTCCTCCAAAATTGGGGGTCTGAATTCAGGTGGATAAACTAATTCAATTGATGAGAATTTTTTATTTAATTTATTAAGCTCATTAATGATATAATCTTTCATTTCATCATTTAGAGGTTGATAAAGTCTTTCTAATTTACCTATTAGTAATTTAAGTTCTAAAATGTCAAGAGAAATTCCATCCTTTTCAAATACAACATCTAATAGATTCTTTAACCTCTTTGCTATTTTTTTACCCGAGTAATCATTGATATTTTCAATAACTTCATTAAAACCTTGATAAATTTCAATTTCATTAGTGAATTTTGCTTTATTTCTATTTTCAGTGATTATAGGTGATATTACCTCTATTAAAGGTTCATAAGAAGTAAAAAAACCACTTATTTCAAAATTAGTCTTATTATTAGATTTTTGATGAACTCCAAAAACCAAATAATTTTCATCACCTTTAATAGCTATGATATTATTGCTTCTTAGATATTTATATTCTATATTACCCTTTTTAATGATAGCACGTGCATATTGGTTTTCATGAGGATCTGATGAAATAATAGTTACATTCAATCCATTCGCCTTAGATTCTTTACTATTGATCTTTGTTTGTAGTTCCTCAACTACTTCTTGTTCTGGTTTTCGTTCTTTCTTCTCAACCTTTAAATAATCCTTTTTCCATTTTTCGATATCTTCTAAAATTAAAAATTGAGTATTTGAATCTAGATGTTTTCTTATAACTAAAAGCCTGTTCAACCATCCCTGAATGTTCTCTATAACAATAGATTCTGGTTTTACATCAGAGATTAATGCTAGAATGTCAGCAACATCATGGCTTAGTTCAAAACCTTTCAATTCAGCCACTTTTTTTGATGTAAATTCAAGTTTTTCTTCAATCTCTTTTTTTTGTCCCTTTGTTATTGTTTGTTTGCTAAGGACTGGTTTTTTAGATATAGTTTTTTTAACCTTTAAGTCTTGTTTTAAATCTTCTGAATAGTCTAAATCAAATTTCTCTAATGGGATATAATTATCAATATGAGGAACAATAATTATGAGTTCATTCGTACATTGATCTAATAATATAGAAATTATTTCATTAATCTTTTCAACGCTATTAATAGCCCAAAATTTATTCATTGGAGCCTTATTTAAATCAATGTAATTTGCAAGGATATCATACAATAACTTTTCAATATCTTGAATTTTGTTAGAAGAAAACTCACCACCTCCAACAGATAATTCCTGAAATCTTTTTTCAAGTAATTCTCCTAACCGTCTGATGAATTTTTTAAATGCCTCAACTTGTTGTGGTTTTTCTGGAGAAAAAATTTCATTTACAATTTCTTTAAATTGTGCAAACATGTTTGTAGCAATTTCTTCTGAATCAGAAATCTTTTTTTCAATTAAATTGATAAGTTTACTAAAATCACGAGCATCAACTGCAGATTGCATTCTTAATGGTGCAATTAAACCAATAACATCATTTAATATTACACGGGCAAATTTCTTTATATTTTCTTCAACCTCGGATAAGATCTCAATGGTTTGACCAGAATTATTTTGAGAACTAAGCGTATCAATCAATTCTCCGCTTATATTCTCCAAATCTTGGTATAGCATCTCTTGAAATCTTCCTAGCTGAGGATTATTTTTTGATTCTCTAGTTTTTTTCGCATCAGGTGATTCATCTATTTCACTTATGATATTCAGCATTGCTGAAAATGGTGGAATAACTATATAATGTTGTATTAAGTCTGAGTATTTTGGATTAATAGGCAAGATTAATTTTTTTTTAATGAGATCTTCAAGAATTTGCTTTACTTCTTCTTTTGAAACATCTGGTATAATCTTTTGGATTTCACTAAACGTATATGGATATTTACCTAAGCTTTCAAGATAAATCTTGATAGAATTATCTGAAAGATCAAATAATTTTAACAGATTTTTCAATTTCAAAACCTAAATTTGCTATTTAAGAATTTGAATTTAATTTTCTTATAATATCATGAAAGAACTTACTTTTTAATATTCTGAAAAAGGAAAATCAAATGACTCTGATTAATATCGTTTATCTTCGTTTGCCTTTCTTTATTATTAAGGAATATATAATTATCTTAAAGATAACATGTAAATGCATTTATAAATCAAAATATATTATTGAACAATAAGACAAAAACTAAATTCAAATTATCAATTAATATATGTGTTAGAAAATATGGAAGAAAGTAGAGATTATTTTTGGGCAGCGCCTCTAATTGCTGGGATCCTTACTTTTATATCAATTTTTACTCCAGCGTTTTATGCTAGTCAACTTACGGTTCAAGAATATTATTGGATGTGGGGGTTAGCCTATATTCTTATTAGCGGGTATAACCCGACAACATTATTTATTCTCTCAGAACAACCCATTGCCTATACACTACCAATATTTCTAACGGGGTTTATTCCATTTATTATGATACTACTAGGGTCATTATCCTTGCTTTTTAAGGCATATACTGTAAGAAAGGGTAGACTAAGTGCAAAAGATTCTGCAAATTCTTGGATTGCAATAGGTATTATAATGATTATAGGAACAATAATTTACATCATAGGTATAGATATTACTATGATGAATTACGTTGAATATCAATTACTTCAAATAATTCCCCCACCTATAATATTACCAAATTTTTGGGATGTTTATAGCCCAAGTTTCGCAATTATAGCCCCATTTATAGGAGCAGCGATATGTATTATTGGAGCAATTGCTAGTAAGGCTAGTAAACCAAGAGAAGTTATTTTACCTGAGAAAAAAGAATTTATGAAATATGAAAAAATAGTTATCTCCTCAGGTGAAACGGAAACATTTAAATTCTGTTCGAATTGTGGCTATCAAATTTATAGGCAGGAACAACGCTTTTGTACGAATTGCGGATTTGAACTTAAGGGTATACCAATGACACAATATCCCTAAAAAAATTCTTTTTCTTTTTAGAATATAATATTTAGATATTAGCACTAAATACATATAGGAAATACTACTTTCAATACTTAAAAATCGCAAAACTTTTCTTTTGCAAATTTTTATATTACAAGAGTTTTATAGAATTAATAAGATTTAATTTAAAATTATTCAATATTTAAAAGCGAGGTTTGATATAATTGCCAAGTCGCCGAGGAGATGGGACCCTTGTGTTTAAAATCTGCTTCTATGGACCAAGTTTAGGCGGAAAAACAACAGCGCTCGATTGGGTCTATAAAAAAGAAGGTCTAGCTACGGGAGATATGCAACAGATACAAGATCCAACTGGACGTACACTCTTTTTCGATCGTGTTGTTGCAAGAGTTTCAAATGTTGTTTTTCAAGTGTATACAGTTGCTGGTCAAAGACGTCACAAATTCCAACGTCAAACAGTTCTTAAAGGTACAGACGCCGTAATTTTTACTTGGGATTCGTTAATAGACCAATGGAGTGAGAATATTTGGAGTTTAAAAGAACTACTCAGATTTTATGGAGATAAATTAATACCACCAGAAGCTTTCGCGCCACCAGAAGTACCTACAGTAGTTTTAGCTAATAAACGCGATTTAGAGGATATTGTAGAAATCTCTAAAATACGTCAAGCTCTTGATACAGCAAAATTAAATCATGTGCTTATTTATGAGACAATTGCTATTCAAGGAGTAAATGTTAAAAGGGCTTTTGTATATGCAGCTCGTCAAGCAGTTCTTAATCATTACAAGAAACTTTCTGGAAAGACAATGGAAACTGCTTAATCAATTTTTTCTATATATTTTTGAAATTCTTTTTATTGGCTCTTTTGATCATTAATTCTTTGTGTAAATCCTCGCACTTTTTATACCATAGAATTTCATATTCTTTTTGATCAATAACTCGATCCATTAAATCCTTAATAGAATATATGCCTTCATCAGTGCACCATTTTATACAAATTTGATACAGCTCCCAGTCTAATTCTTCATCTTCCCAAATTACTGGAATTTTCGTAAAACCTGCTTGGTATGCTGCAAATGCCCTTGTATGGCCATCAGTATAAAATATGATATTCTTTATTTTTTTGATGGGTATAACTTCTATCGTCGAGATATCTCTAGGATTAAGCTTTTCCTTAACTTTTGCGAGCTTCTTTTTACTTATATATAGTTGACTGGGTTGAATATTTTTAAGTTCCATTTCAAAGAATTTCTTCTTCAAATTCATGCTCTAAAAAAACTTTTTACTATAAATAAATAATTATTGGCTCAATTTTTTCTTGAGATATTTTTAGATATCCATAAGAATTAATATCAGTGAATCTTTTATCAGTGGGGGAACCTGGACTAATATATAATTTTCCATCTCTCCCTTTTTCATTGAAAGGTCGATGAGCATGGCCAAAAATAATGATATCATATTTAGACAAATCAAATCTTCTGTTAATGCGTTTAATGATGTTACCAGGTCCACCCTCACCGTGAGTCATAAAAATTTTATGTCCAAATAAATTTAATTCCATTTTTTCAGGTAATTCTTTCGATATTTTTGAGTTGTCCATATTTCCAACAATGCCAATAACTTTTTCCTTACCAAAAATATCTTTAAGCTTTTCATATACATTATAGCTTGTATAATCTCCCACATGAAATAAATAATCAATTTTCTTTTTTTTAAAATCATCTATTATGTTTTGTGGGATATTTATCTCTTGAGAATGTATATGGGTATCTCCAATAAGTCCAATTAATAACTCCTTTTTATTGGTCTTGATCACTTTTCTCAGCTTCCTTTAATCTAATTTTTGTCACCTTTAAAGCAAAGTTAATTATTTCATCCATGTTTTTCCATTTTCCTTTATTTAACATTTCTTTTATCCAATAAAATATATCTTGCTCAATGGCAACTGTTGCATATACAGGTTTTAATAAGCGCTCCTCGTCTGAATTTGCTTTATTTAATAACCAGGAAATCATATTTGTCACTAGTTTAAAATTTTCAGCCGACCTTATGCCATATGATTTGTTTAAACTTGAAAATATAGAAAGATTTCCTATAGCAATCATTTTTCCTAAATCATAGTGTGTAGCACCTATGATTGGAAGTTGTTGTTCTGATTCATCCTGCCAATCATCCCCAGTATAGTATCTATGCCATGATGTTTTTTCAGAGGAATAGGCGATACTACTAACATCAATTTTATCATTTTCAATAGAGTTATCGATTGTTAAAGTACATCCATTTGAATGGATGATTTTAGAAATATCCCTTGTAATAAAGTGCTTTTTAAAATCCTGTATAATTGGATGAGAATTTTTTTTTATAAAAAATTTATTGTCATATAAACGATCTGAATTAAATTTTATACCAAAATTTTGAGTTAATTTAGAAAGGTTGTTTTTGTTCTCATAATCTCCACCACCATCATTGATTATGAGAATACTTCCACCATCCTTTACATAATTAACTAAATCTTTAATTTCATCATCATCCAAATCAGGACCTAGGGTTGGTACCCCAATTATGAACAGATCATATTTCTTAAGCTTCTCATAAGTTATACCAGCTTCGATTTTCCCTAATTTGAAATCTGAGTCGAAGAGATATTGGATAAAGTCTGTAAAAGCATTGTTTTCAACTGTTAATTTGTTATTATGTGAGTGATCAAATCCAATTGTTGTCATAATTAATATACCTATTGATTTACTATTTAATTTATATTGTTATTTATTTTTACTACTATTTTTCTGACAAGTTTTTTAAAGTGATAAAAGCACTTCCAATCTGAACACGAACTAATTTTTGGATGGATATAACTTCATATTTGATACCATTTAGTAATTTATTGATTTTTTTTTGAATCCATTGTTCCAATTCGCCTTGAATTTCAGTAATCTCCGCTTGATTTTCTGGGTGATTCGATTTAGCTTCTTCACATAATCTTGCAATCATCGATATCATCAATAAACTCCTTATATATCTACGCGAGACATTTGAATCAAATGCTTGAGCAACAGTTGCTTTTCCATCATACATAGAGGAAGTTTTGATCTCGAAAAGAGAAGTATCAATATTCGGACGTGTAATCTTAATATAATCATCTACAGCAGTATATATCCTTGTAGATTTATCACAAAATTTCCTAATTTTATTAAAAATTCTCTTAGCATGTTTATAGTTGTTTTTATTGTATTCCATTAATTGGAGAAGGACATCTCTTCTCTCAAATTCACTTAAGGAAATATCTCCTATTGATCTATGAGTGAAATAAGGTAATTCACAAACTAGAGTAAAACTGTCTTCATTGATACTAGTGTTAAGATAATCCCATGAAGAATTACCACATTTTATAAATTCTTGAGGATTCTCTACACCTTTAGCTTCAATAAAATCATACATCTCTTGAATGCCACCGTTTTGGAATATAGCCTCGTGTAGAGTTTTCCTAAACTCTAACTCCGGTTCTCCAAGATGTAATGGTAATCCTTCTTTTTTAACAAATTCAGTAAGATCAACAAATAAATTTCCAACTTCACGAGTAACATAGAAATATACACCACAAAAATCCCAATTATGAAGGCTATACATGAATTTTGGCTTTAATTCATTTATTAAACGCATTAAAGCTTTAGTCTCAGGCAATGGGGTGTCCCATATAAGCTTTTTATATTTAATTGGAAATGACCATTCAACTTGGTCAGATTGAGAACACCTATAAAAATATTTGGCATATTTTATAGGATCGAAATCTCCTTTAAACCAACCTTCATTCAATATAGCTCCATCTATATCTATTGCTTTAATCAAATACCACGTATAATCAAGCTCTTTTGTAAATTCAGGATTTTCAGCTAAGAATTGTGATAAGAACTCCAAACTCATGCTCCCAATTGGTTCATTGGGATGTGGAAATCCAAAAAGAAGGGCATTTTTCTTTCCTTCTCCAATTTTTAAGCAATATATCGTTCTTCCTTCTCCCGATTTACCAATTTCTATCAACTCTACATTTTCAAACTTCTTTGCTAACTTTTTACTGGAGTCATCTAATTCTACAACTCTCATAAATTCTTTATAGTTTGGGATTTGGTTTAAGATTTCATTAAGTTCCATTATATTCGCCCTAAAAATTGAGTAAATTTCAATTATTAGTCTTATAAAGATTTAATATTTTTTTGTTTATAAAGCTGTTTTATACGAGCTGACAAGCTATACTTTTAATAGAGTATAAAATTTAATTTATTTATGTTAAAAAAGAATTATAAAGAAGTTGAAGAAACCGAAGCTGTACTAGCTGATGGGACAAAGGTAAATGGGATTTACATTAGATGGCTAATTGATGAAAAATTAGGTGCAAATAACTTTGCAATGAGACGAATTGAGGTTAAACGAGGGCAAAAGGTTCCTCTTCATAATCATCCAGAAGAACACGAAATTTATATCTTATCTGGAACTGGGAAATTTTATAATGAAGAGGGTAAAGTTGAGACCGCAAATGAAGGAGATTTTGTGTATATTCCTCCTAATGAAGAACATGGAATAGATAATATAGGTAAAGATAATTTAAGTTTTCTCTGTCTTATTCCATATTTAAAACAAAAAACTTAATTGTTTTAACTCTCCTGTTCACACTTTCCAATTGCTACTACGAAATCATTCTCATATAATTTGATTACTCTTACTCCCTTAGCAGTTCTGTGAGTAATTCGAATTGAATCAACGGGTACTCTTATCATTTGTCCTTGTTCTGTTCCAATTAATAAATCCATGTTTTTTGCAATTTTGGACGCAATAACTTTATCATCCTTTGCTTTATCTAAAGTGATATTTTTTACTCCTTTTGCGCCTCTTCCAGTTTTTCGATACTCTTTGACTAAAGTCCGTTGACCATATGCATTTTGTGTGAGTGTTAATATTATATCATCATCTGATACTAGAAGTGTGTCAATCACCTCATCGTTTTCTCTTAATTCTGCTCCTTTTACTCCCATAGAATTACGACCTAATTCTCTCAATTCTGATTCATCAAATCTAATTGCATATCCCAGTTTAGTGGCAATAAAAATATCCTGAAGTTCATTGGAGAGCCTTCTTACACTTATTAATTCATCATCAGGTCTTAGTCTCTGCGCCCTTACTCCTGTGGTTCTAAATTTTGAAAACAATTTTAATGGAGTCTTTTTAATAATTCCATTTTTTGTGGTCATAATAAGCATTTCATTAGTATTGAAATTATTTATTGCTATCATATCGGAGATATTTTCTCCTTTTTGTAATGGTATATAATTAATAATTGGTTTTCCCCGGGCAGTTCTTTTTTGTAAAGGAATGTCATAACACAGAATTGAATAAACCCTGCCTTTTGATGTAAATACTAGAATTGTATCATGAGTGCTGCACACAAATAAATCAGTAATGAAATCTTCTTCACGTATAGTCATACTTTTTTTTCCACGCCCACCACGTCTTTGAGCTTGGTATTCTGCTAATGAAATTCTTTTTATATATTGATTTTTTGTGAAAATAACAATAGTAGTTTCTTTTTTTATTAAATCTTTCTTTTCAATTTCTTTAACTTCATGATGTTCAACCATTTTTATCTCAGTTTTCCTTTCGTCTCCGTACTTTTTAATTAATTCATTTAAATCCTTTTTGATTATATTTAAACGTAGTTTCTTTTGTTTCAGAATTTTATTGTATTTATTAATATCAGATTGTAGAGAAGTTTGTTCATCAACCAGTTTTTGTCGCTCTAAATTAGTTAATCGAGACAATGGCATACTCAAAATAGCTTGCACTTGAATATCACTTAGGTTATAGGAGTCTATTAATTTAATTTTCGCTTCATTTGTATCTTTAGAACTCTTTATCAAATTTACTACATTATCAATATCATTTAATGCAATTAATAGTCCCTCAACTCTATGCAATCTTTCCTCTGCTTTTTTAAGAAGATACTCTGTTCTTTTAGTAATAATAATTAAACGATGTTCAACATATTCATTAATTATCTCTTTTAGATTGAGGATTTTTGGTTGTTTACCTTCATTAATTAGAACTAGGTTAGTTATAGTAAAAGTAGTTAAAAGGCGAGTTCTTTTGAATAGAATATTCTTGACAATGGTTGGTTGGGCATTTTTAGATAAATCCAATACAATACGCATGCCTCTTCTATCAGATTCATCACGCAAATCTCGAACATCTTTAATGACTCCATCCTTAATTAATTTAGCAATAGATTCAATTAAATCTGTTTTATTTACTAAATATGGAATTTCTGTAATTATCAAACTATTTTTTTTGTCAGATGTTTCAGTTTCAATTTTTCCACTAATATTTATAGTTCCATTTCCAGTATGATATGCATTGTAGATTCCATTGGTATCTGTAATAATACCTCCAGTAGGAAAATCAGGACCTTTTATGATTTCCATTAATTCATCTATAGAAATGTCAGGTTCATCTATGGTTGCGATAATCGCATTACAAACTTCATTCAAATTGTGGGGTGCCATTGATGTTGCCATTCCCACTGCAATTCCTTTTGTTCCATTTAGCAAGATATTGGGAAGTTTAGCGGGTAAATATAAAGGTTCTGTAGTGCTATTATCAAAATTGGGTAGAAAATCTACAGTATCTTTATCAATATCTTCAATTAATTCATTAGAGATTTGTGATAATCTCGCTTCAGTATATCTATAGGCTGCTGGAGGATCTCCATCGATCGATCCAAAATTCCCTTGTGGATGGATTAAAGGATATCTTAGAGAAAAATCTTGTCCCATCCTCACTAATGCGTTATAAACAGCCATATCACCATGAGGATGATAATTTCCTAATGTTTCACCTACAATTTTGGCGCATTTAACATGAGAACTTGTATAATACCAATTATTAGCAGCCATCGCATAAATTATACGTCTATGAACAGGTTTTAAGCCATCTCTAACATCTGGAATGGCTCTTCCAACGACCACACTCATAGCATAATCGATATAGCTGCTTTGCATCTCATCTTTTAATAAAATCTCTTCAATTTGTTCTGAAGTCAACTATAATCACTTTTTTGTTTTAAATTAGTATAATTAAATAAATAGGTCAGAATTAAATATCTAAAGTTTTAACTTCATCAAAATTACTTATAATAAACTTTTTACGAGCTTTTACTTCCTTTCCCATCAATTTGGTAAAGATTAAGTCATTTTCAAGATAGTCTTCATAAGTAACCTTTTTCAGCCTTCTAGTTTCCTTATTCATAGTTGTCTCATAAAGTTCATCTGAGTTCATTTCACCTAAACCCTTAAATCTTTGGACTTTTAATGAATCGGTACTTTTCAATTTGTACTCACTTTTAATAGATTTAATAAGATTTTCTTTTTCTTCATCTGAATAAACATAATCTTTTTTCTTTTTATAAGAAACTTTATACAAAGGAGGTACAGCAATGTATAAATGGCCTTCATCTATTAAAGGTCTTAGATACCTAAAAAAGAAAGTAAGTAATAATGTTTCGATGTGATATCCATCAACATCAGCATCGCACATAATAATGGTCTTGTGATATCTCAGTTTACTTATATCAAAGCTTTCTTCAGTTTCCTCTCCATTTTCTTCTAGATCGCTATTTTTTCCGTTTGGTAGGCCTTCTTCTTGAAAGCCAACTCCTAAAGCTTTAATTATAGCTTGAATCTCATTATTTTGTAATACTTTATCTATTCTAGCCTTTTCAACATTGAGTATTTTACCTCTTATAGGAAGTATAGCTTGATAGGTCCTGTCTCTTCCTTGTTTTGCTGGTCCCCCTGCTGAATCACCTTCTACAATGAAAAGTTCTACTTTCGTTGGATCGTTCGATGAACAATCAGCTAATTTTCCTGGCATTCGAGCACTATCTAAAGCTGACTTTCTTCGAATGAGAGATCTTGCTTTTTGGGCTGCTTCTCTTGCTATTTTAGCATTAATTGTTTTTAATACTATTTTTTTAGCCGTTTGGGGATGCTCTTCTAAATATTGAGTTAATCTATCAGTAACAATCTGACTTATGATTTGTCTGACTTCGGGATTCCCGAGTTTAATTTTTGTTTGACTTTCAAATTGAGGATCAGGAAGTTTAACAGAAATTACAGCAGATAATCCCTCTCTTGTATCTGCTCCACTTAATAAATGCCCTTTATATTTTTTTTCCATATAATTTTCTACATATGAATTAAAAATCCTTGTCAAAGCAGATTTAAATCCTGTTAGATGGACTCCACCTTCAATAGTATTGATGGTATTGGCATATGATAAAATGTTTGTTTGATATCCTTGATTGTATTGCATAGCCAAATCACAAAGTACTGTTTCTCCATCCTCATTCTTCAAGGAATCAGATATATATATTATATCATTATGCAGTGGTTGTTTATCCTTATTCAGATATGAAATAAATTCTTTAATTCCTCCTTCGTAATGAAATTCTTCTTTCTCATCGTTGAATTTATTATGAATTTCAAATCTAGTATGAGGTGTAAGAAATGCAAGCTCTCGCATTCTTGAAATTATTATATGATCATTAAAAATAGGTTCATTTAGCTCAAATTCAAAAATCTCTATATCAGGGTAAAATGTGATTTTAGTATAGGTTTCTTTTGATTTAATTTCTTTTACATCTGGCTCTGATGCTTTTTTTCCTTTAGAGAATTTTTGTTTATAACAATATCCATCTCGGCAAACCTCTACATCCATCCATTCTGTTAAAGCATTGACAACAGATAATCCTACTCCATGTAATCCTCCAGAAATTTTATAACTTTTACTATCAAATTTCCCTCCTGAATGTAAGTACTCCATTATTACTTCAAGAGCAGGTTTTTTATATTCTGGGTGGATATCAATGGGTATACCTCGCCCATTATCGTATATTTGGACTGAATTATTCTTGTGAAGTATTACTTTTATCTCATCCGCGTACCCTCCCATCGCTTCGTCAACAGAATTATCCAAAACTTCAAATATGAGATGATGGAGTCCAGTTTTACCTGTAGAACCAACATACATGGCTGGTCTCTTCCTAACTCCTTCCAGACCTTTCAAAACCTTAATATCATCTGCATCATAAGAATCCTGATTAGAGGGTTTATCAGCCATGAGAGAACAAGCTTATATAGTTTAATTTGTTATCATAAAAATATTCAAAATACCACAATATTTTATCGATATACATATAAAATAAGGAAATTCACACATTTAAATATATGTGGACTTTTTCAACACTTTTTCAACATTCAGAAAGCAATTATCTTATTTATAATGAACCAAATAAAGCTTTTGAATTGTATAATGAAGAGAATATTATATTTGGTTTATGGTTTATTGGTTTTTAGGTTTTTAAGCTCTAATTTTAATCATATTTTTTATACAAAAAAATCGATTCTTATCTGTTTTTTCGAATTTCCTTAACTGTTTTTACGGTTTTTACCGTTTTTATGCTCACATCATGAGTTTTGATTAATCTAAATATATTTAACATTGCTATTACTACTATAAAAAGAGATCGATTTATTCTATTTTTTGGTTCGCCTATATTTAATTGAGAACTTAAATCTAAATTTAAATTAAGACTAAAAAAGTAAAAATAAGTTAAATTTAAACAAAAGTAGAATATATGATAATTTTTATTTATTCTTTCTGATTTCTTCAGCCAGTTTTATAATTTCCAAAAGTTGATTATTCACATCATGAGTTCGGACAATATGAGCACCATTAAAAATAGCTATTGCTGTTGCAGAAAGCGTTCCATTTAATCTATATTCTGGATCAGAAATGCCTAGAGTTGTCCCTATAAATGATTTTCTTGAAATGGCGACTAAGATTGGTTTATTCAACTTTTTAAGTTTTTGAAGATTACCAATTATCTTTAAATCGTATATATGGGTTTTTTGTTCAATCCAATGGCCAATTCCAGGGTCTAAAATTATTTTGTTTGTATCATAACCTTTTTTTTTTAATTTTGTAATAGTATTATTAAATTCTTCAATAATTTCCTTTATAGTACATAGATCTCCTGGAACTTTTTTGGAAGCCATAAGAATAATTGGTAGATCTTCAGCGATAATAAAATCTGCTAAAGAAGAATCTGTCTTTAAGCAACTTACATCATTAATTATAATTTTTTTATTGGCTTCTTCAGCAGTATTAAATGCACTTTCAGCAACTCTGCGATATTGAGTGTCAACAGATATTATGACATTATCTGGAATGATTTCACATATATTTTCCATAGCATTATTCATCCGAATTACTTCATCTTCTATAGAAATTTTCTCTGACCATGGAGCAGTAGAACGTCCACCAATATCTAGAATCTGAGCCCCATTCTTTATCATTTTAGAAGCAGCATCTCTAATCTTCTCAGGTTCCACATAGACAGAACCCTTATAAAAAGATTCTGGGCTGAGATTAATAACTCCCATAACAACAGTTGGGAAATGATCTCCGATTTCTAAAAAATCAAATAATTTAGTGTATATTTTCTTCATTATTTCTCTATAAAATGAAAAAAATATATCAAATAAGTAGTATTCTATTATGTGCTATGGAGTTATTTTCAATAAAGCTTCCTCTTATCAAAAAAAATGATCCTTTATTGGAGATTATTATTCAAAATATTAAGGATCAAGGAAAATCTTTAAATGATGGAGATATCATTGTTATTGCAGAAAAAGTAGTTGCTACATCTCAAGGAAGAGTGATTAAGTTAGCAGGAGTCAAAAATGTCTCGGAGCGAGCAAAAAAACTAGCAAAAACATATGATATGGATGAAAGATATGTTCAATTGATATTAAAAGAAGCATCAATGATTCTGGGAGGAATGAGACATGTAATCTTAGCAAAAGTTAACGATTTTCTTATAGCTAATGCTGGTATTGATCAATCTAATGCTGGTATTGGAAATGTTGTCCTTTTACCAAAAGATCTAAAGAAAGTTGTTTGGGATTATTGGAAAGAACTAAGAAAGGAATTTGGAATTAAAAATTTTGGAGTGATTATCGCAGATTCAAGAGTTCAACCTCTTAGAAAAGGGACAATAGGTATAGCAATAGCAACAGCGGGATTTGAGCCTATTGAAGATTTGCGTGGACATCCTGATCTGTTTAATAGACCTATGGAAATTACAATGAGAGCCATATCAGATGATCTCGCGAGTGCTGCTCAATTTTTATTGAGTGAAGCAGACCAACAAACACCAGTTGTTATTATCAGAGATAGTGGAGTTCATTTTACAGAAAATCCTCAGTTAACTCCTGAAATGGCTCCAGAAGAATGCCTATATATGAACATTTTCTCCAAATATCTTCTTAAAAAGCAAGAAGAAGATTAAATTTTAGAGGTTTTTAAATTATACCTTGAACGTGAAAAGAAATGGACGATCTCTTACGATTAAAAAGATTTCAAGTTGATCCTGCGGCTAAAGTGCTTACAAGAGCTTTTGAAAATGATCCCTTATTTAATGCGTATTTCCCAGATCTTACTATAAGAGTTGAGCAAATTTATCATTTAATGAAATACTGTATACGATATTGTAGGAGATTTGGTGAAGTTTATACAACATCACGCAAATTAGAGGGAATTGCTATATGGCAATTTGTGGATCCTGTTGAAGAACAAAAAGACAAACCAAGAAATTTATTTGCGAAGTGGCTTTCTTTTAGATTAGAAGTTGCTTTAGGTAGAGCGGTGGAAAAGGTATATTCCATTTATGGTTATATGATTTCAATACAATATGAACTTGTACCTTTACCTCATTGGTATTTAATGATGATAGGGATTGATCCAGATTTTCAAGGGAAAGGATATGCAAGTAAATTGATTAAACCTATGCTTTCTCGGATAGATAAAGAACAATTACAATGTTATCTTGATACTAACATTGAAAAAAATGAACCACTATATCAATATTTTGGTTTTAAAACCTTGAAGAAATATCAAATTCCAAGAACTAATGTTATTAATTGGTCAATGGTAAGAGAATAGCGATTTAAAATTAATTATTGAATTACTAACTAAGAGTAAGTCAAAATTTTTTTATTAATATTTAACATTACAAATAAAAATCTGACGCCTTGAATCAGAAGTATAAGGAGTTGAGTCAAAATCACCATATTTTGCTTTAATTTTAAATCCGTTATATTTGAGTAAAGCATCTAACTCTTGTGGAAAAAATATTCTCAATTTCATTTCATTACTTTCACTAATAGTTTTATCTGCTATAGAATATGATAATCGCCATAGGAGGACTTGATTAGCTTTATCATATTTAGTATTTTCACTAACTACTACTAAACCACGTCCATCAGGGTCTTGATATTCTGCGCTAGGGTAAAATTTTGATGGATCTCTTACCAAAATATTCAGGTTAGGGTTAAATGCATCAAATATAAAACCCCCATTAGGTTTAAGATGCTTTTTTACACAGATTAGACACATTTCAACACTATCTAAATCTAATAACCAATTAAAAGCACACCCCGGCATCAAAATAAGATTAAATTTCTTGTTTAAATCAAAGTTAGTCATATCTGTTTCGATCCATTCTATGTTTACTCCAGTTTCCTTTGATTTTCTTCTTGCTTCTTTTAGCATTGTATTTAAAAAATCCAATCCAGTTATTTTAAACCCATTTTTTGCAATTGGAATTGTCACCCTTCCTGTTCCACAGGCTAACTCAAGGATGTGATCTCCATATTCTTTTGCTTTGTTTATATAGAAAGGAATATCTTCAAATCGTTTCCTACTTCCAACTTTTGCATCATAATGGCGTCCATCAAGATATTCTAAAAGATCAATTTTTTTTTTCATTTCAAAAACCCTATACTCTAAACATTTTCCTAGTTTATTATTTAAAATTATATCTCAATATTTATTATTTCAGTCAAATTTTTTAGAATTCCATAATTAACTATGACATATTAATTGTAAACTAATCTTTAAAATCGAAAATGAAAGAATCAAGATATACAACAATTGAAGAAGCTCTCCAGAAGGAGTTGACTAATGTTAATTTAAGAGGTTGGGTTTATAGGGAGAGAAAATCAAACAAGTTTGTTTTTATTATTTTGAGAGATGAATCTGATATTATTCAATGTGTTATATCTAAAGATAAAAGTCCGAAAATTTTTGAAGAAGCTGAGAAATTAACGATTGAGTCTTCAGTCAAGGTTTCAGGTGAATTAAAGAAAGATGAAAGAGCCCCAACTGGTTATGAAGTTGCTGTTTCTGATTTAGAAGTTATCCAAATTGCGGAACCATTTCCAATTACAGAACATCAATCACCTGAACTCTTATATGATAATAGGCATTTATGGATAAGATCAAGGAAATTAAATGCTATATTAAAAATCCGCCATACAGTCGTTGGAGCGATACATGAATTTTTTAGGAGTAATGGTTATTATGAATTTGATGCCCCAATTTTTCAACCTAGCCAATCTGAGGGAGGTGCTACTTTATTTGAGGTTAAATATTTTGATGATATAACATATCTTAGTCAAACTTGGCAATTATATGCTGAAGCTGGGATTTTTTCATTAGGGAAAATATATAATATGGGACCAACATTCAGAGCAGAAAAATCAAAAACATCAAGGCATTTATCAGAATTTTGGATGGCTGAAATGGAAGCTGCATGGATGCAACTTAATGAAGTTACTGAAGTTGCTAAAGATGAGATTAGATTTATTGTTAAACAAGTTTTAAAATATAATAGAAAAGAACTTGAAATTTTAGAGAGAGATATAAAATTACTTGAGCATTATGCAGAAGCAGAATATCCAACAATAAAATATTCTGAAGCATTAGATATTCTTAATACAAAATATAAGATGAATGTTCCATGGGGCAAGGATTTAAGAACCATTGAAGAGGCTAAAATCGCTGATCATTTTAAAGTACCCGTAGTTGTTACTCATTATCCCACAGAAATTATGGGTTTTTATAAACCTCCAAGTGAAGAAAATCCCAAAGAAGCATTATGTTTTGACATGTTGGCACCAGAAGGATATTGTGAAATTATTGGGGGATCAGAAAGAAGTCTATTAGTTGATGATATGATAAAAAGATTGGAAGCAGATGGAGAAGATCCCAAGAATTATGATTGGTATTTTGAATTGAGACATTATGGCAGTGTACCTCATTCTGGGTATGGTTTGGGTGTTGAACGTGTTGTTATGTGGCTTTGCGGAATAGATAATATTAAAGACTCAATCCCATTCCCGCGGACTATGCTCCGCAAATCACCTTAAGGAAAACATCTTAATAAAGAAATCTAATTATGATACTTAACTATTAATTGCTATCTATTTTTTATTGATCATAAGATAGTTAATTGTTTTTTACTCGATTCTAATGAAATTCTATGAATATATGGGATATGAATTATTAGAGAAGATTAAGAAAAAGGAATTATCAATTCAAGAATTAATAGAATCTTGTTTTCATAGAATAGAAGAAACTGAGCAAAAATTACATTCATTTGTCAGTTTATCTAAAGAGAAAGCTTTAGAAAAAGCAAAATTACTTGATAGTAATCTAAAGCTAGGAAAAAAAATAGGTCGACTTCATGGTCTACCATTAGCCAATAAAGATCTAATTTGTGTTAAAGATTATCCAACGACTTGTTGTTCAAAAATTTTACACAATTATCACCCTCCCTACAATGCATTTGTAATTGATAGACTAATTGAACAAGAAGGAGCAATTCATATTGGTAATACAAATATGGATGAATTTGCAATGGGGAGTTCGACAGAAAACAGTTCTTATAGTCCTACATATAATCCATGGGATATTTCGAGAGTTCCCGGAGGTTCAAGTGGAGGTGCTGCTGCTAGTGTCGCATCAGGTCAAACAATATTAGCATTAGGTAGTGATACTGGAGGAAGTATCCGATGCCCAGCTTCATTTTGTGGAGTTGTTGGATTAAAACCTACATATGGAAGAGTGTCGAGATATGGATTAATTGCATTTGCAAATTCACTAGATCAGATAGGTTCAATTACGAAATGTGTTTATGATTCAGCCTTAATGCTTGAAATTATGTCAGGAAAAGATCCACTTGATTCTACTTCTGTAGATATGAAAGTAGATGATTATACCAAAGATATATCAAAACCAATCGAAGATAAAATTTTAGGAGTACCCAAAGAATTTTTTGGGGAAGGAGTTGATAATGAAGTAGAGAATGCTGTTAGAAAAGCTATTGATATTTTAGAAAGTCTAGGAGCAAAAACCGTAGACATCTCAATCCCCCATCTCGAATATACAGTAGCCACGTATTACTTAATTTGTATGAGTGAAGCTAGTTCAAATTTGGCCAGATATGACGGCTTAAGGTATGGTGATATGAGTGATAATCTTTCTGGTGATGTATATGATATTTTTAGTAGAACAAGGGGGGAAAAATTTGGACCAGAAGTACGAAGAAGAATCTATTTAGGAACTTATGCTTTATCTGCTGGGTATTATGATATGTTCTACATTAAAGCTCTTAAAGTAAAGTCTTTAATAAAAAATGATTTTGTTAAGGCATTTAAAAAATGCGATTCTATTATTTGCCCAACAATGCCTTCTACCGCCTTTAAAATTGGAGAATTTATTGATGATCCTCTACAGATGTATATAGCAGACATTTTAACCTGTCCAGTTAACTTAGCAGGTATCCCAGCATTATCGATTCCATGCGGCGTTGATAGCCATAATTTACCTATAGGTTTTCAAATTATTGGGGATTATTTTGATGAGAAAGGAATTCTTAATATAGGGTATCAATTAGAACAAGAACTTAACATTTATCGAAAGATAGCTCCGATTAAAGGAGGTATAGGTTTTGAGTAGTCAAACTGATGAAGTTATTATTGGGTTAGAAGTCCATATTCAATTAACAAATCTTAAAACCAAATTATTTTGTAGTTGTAGTACTGATTATCGTGGGAAAGACCCAAACTCACATGTATGTCCTATTTGTATCGGTTTACCGGGTTCACTTCCAGTGGTGAATAAAAAAGCTATTGAATTTGCTACAAGATTAGCAACAGCATTAAATTGTAGAATAAATAAATTTATGTATTTTTTTCGAAAGAACTATTTTTATGTGGATCTTGCAAAAGGATTTCAAATAAGCCAGTATAATAAAGCAGGAGGAAAGGCTTTCGCAGATGGTGGAAAAGTCAGCATAAAACAAAACTCATATAAAAGAGAGATAATACTTAATCGGATTCATTTAGAAGAAGACCCTGCAAGGCTAGTTCATAAAGGAAGTATTGCAACCTCTCCATATACATTAGTAGATTACAATAGATCAGGAGTGGCGTTAATTGAAATTGTAACAGAACCTATGATAAACTCACCCGAAGAAGCACGTGAATTTTTGAAACAGTTGAAATCAATTGTTCAATATTCTGGAATTTCAAATCTCGATTTTGAGGGATCTGTTAGAGTTGATGCCAATATTTCAATAAAAGGGCATGAAAGAAGTGAAATTAAAAATATAAGTAGTTTTAAAGAAGTAGAGAGAGCATTAAGACATGAGATTATAAGACAAAAAAATCTGCTTAAAAGAGGGAGAGATTTAATTCAAGAAACGAGACATTGGGACGATAAAAGAAGAATCACCATTTCATTACGAACTAAAGAGTTTGAGGCGGACTATCGCTATTTTCCGGAGCAAGATTTAGTTCCCATTGAAATCGATACTGAATTTATTGAAAATGTTAGAAATAATTTACCAGAGATGCCAAATGAGAGAACTAAAAGACTTCGTCGAGATTACAATTTATCAGAATTTGATTCAGACAATCTAGTTTTGGATAAAGATATAGCTGATTTTTATGAAGATGGAGTAAATTCTGACGCATCATTCGGATCAGAGGAATATAAACAATATTGTAATTGGTTAATGAATGATATATCAAGATGGTTAAATGAACATAACAAAGGAATAAAAGATACGAAGATTAACCCACATCAAATAGTCGATTTAATTAAATATATAAATGAAGGGAAAATAACGACCAAGATTGCCAAAAATATTATAGATGATATCATGGAAGGCTTTTCAATTCCAGAGATTCTTGAAAAGAAAGGTAAAAAACGATTATCTGATGTTAAAATGATTGAGGATTTTGCATATGAAGTGTTTAAAGAGAATCCTGATATAGTAAATGATTGTCGCGAAAACTTAAAAGCAATAGAAGCCCTAATTGGAAGAGTTATGAATATGACAAAAGGACAAGCTGATCCTCATATAACCCGGAAAATAATTATTAGTCTTCTAAGAGAGAAGGGACTAAATATTTAAAAAAAAATTATATTGATTGATGGAGTAGGATTTATTTTTTTAGAAATCCACTGAATTTTAAACCATCAATCATCATACTAACTAAAAACTCAAATAGTTTCTCGGTCCAAAATTCAGATTTTAATGCAAATTTTTTACAATATTTACTCAATATATAATCTATTGAAGGATTTTCATTATACCATTCAATTGTGGAATTCTTAGCTTTAAAATAAAGATCTTCCATTTCATTTACGATTTGATCAAAATGATTCTCTTTCCATACTCCAAAATGGCTTAAAGAGATTGAATTTAAATCGCCTTTTAATTCTCTTAATCTATTAAAGGTTTTTAGAAGCTCTTTTTCATGAAAATCAGGTGGCATAATAGGGACAAAAAAAGCACCTTGATCTACTCTAAATATTATTGCATCTCCAACGAATATATTTCTATTTTGCTTATCAAATAGAGCAATTGAATCCATTGTGTGTCCAAAAAAATTCATAACTTCTAATTCTAATCCATTTACATCGATTATATCTCCTTCCTTTAAAGGTGTAATCCCTTCAAAAGGATATTCTTCACTAAAATTTTCATAACCTTTCAACATTTTTTTAGGATTACGTAAATTATCTACAGCATTTTCAGCAGCTAATACTTCAATTTCATTATCTTTCATGGAATTAAACATTTTAGAGAGACCTTGAGCGTGATCCCAATGAGAATGAGTTAATACAATTTTATCAATCGGATAAAGTCCTAGATCTTTAAGTTTTTTAATGATTTTACGATTTTTTAGAGTTTCTCCAACATCGATCATCAATCTCATACCATTATGTTCAATGATATAAATTGAGAGAAATTTCTGCATTCCCATAGTTAAACCATCTAGTAAGAAGTAATTTTTATCAAACTTTCCTTCAGAATTTATAATTACTATAACGATCACCTTAGAATTTCGTTAGATAAGTAGATATTAAAATAAACATACCATCTAATATTTAAATCTTAATACAAAAATTAGAGATAAAAAGAATAAAAAAATTAAATCAAAGATTGAAGAGCTGAACTAGCAGCATCTAATTTTAAGTTAATAATACCTAATTTTGCTTCACGAGTGGTAATAATAGTTAAAATATTTCCTTTAATTTCACTAAAAAGTATTTTCCCTTTTTCGGATTCAATAATTGCGCTGAAAAATTGACCTTGTTCAAGTTCTTTGGTTGCTCTTTGACTAGCTTTCAAAATTAATGTAACCATTGCAGCAACCGCTTCAGGATCAACCCATCCTGGTAAAGCGCTACCTTTTATTAAGCCAAATTTCTCAATTATGGCCGCTCCGTGAACTCCCTTTATTGCCTTTAAACTATCGAGAATTTCAGTTATTCTTTCACTCATCTAACTCAATTTATATTTATGTTATTGAGAATATTATTTCTTTAATTATTATGTAAGTTTTAATTATATTTAAGTATAAGATTTTTGCCCAAAAAAGCTATTTTTTCTTAATTTATAGTATAACAATAACAAAAAAAAACATGAAAAAATGGTAGACATAATATATCGCCATTATAGAGCAGGAGATGAAAAGCAACTCGCTGATTTATTTAATCTAGCATTCAAACGAACTGTTATCACAAGAACTCCTACTAATTGGCTTTGGAGATATGTTAATTCCCCTGGATTTGAACCAGAAATGTGTCAAATTGCAGAAGATATTGATCAAAATAAGATTGTCGGAGCAATTCTCGTTAATTTAATAGAGTTTATCCCAATTGGTTATAAGGAATATTTAATAGCTGATATTAATGATGTTTCTACTCATCCAAGTTATATTAAAATGGGAATAGCAACAAAATTGATGGCAAACTCAATTAATTATATGAAGAAAAAAGGATGTGATTTTTCAATATTAAGTACAGGAGTAAAAGGTTTTGCTAGAAGTAGACTTTATCAAAAATTCAGATATTTTGACCTTGAAAAAGAATATTTTTTTGTACAGATTCCAAATATCATTCAAATCCTAAGAAATTTAATTGGATTTGCCATCTTATTTCCAGTATTTTTTGTTATCTCTTATTTACCTCGATTTTTAAATAGATTAAGGATAAAATTTAAGAGTTTTTTTAAAGATTTTTCGTATGAGATTAATTATAATAAAAATCATTTTGAATACATGAATGCTATTAATAGGATCAACCCGAAAAATTATGATGGATATCCAATGTATGATGAATCAAAATTAACTTGGGCAAGAATAAATGTTCCATCTGAAGAACAAAAACCAACCTATATAATTATTAGAAAAAGTGAAAAAATAATAGGAGGTTCTGTTATCACTCATCAAAAAGTAAATGTTCTTAAATTTAGCTTAAAATTACGGTTAGGAATAATTCATGAAATATTTCTTGATAAAGATATATTTGATAATTCAACTAATTTATATCTGGGCTATATTTATTTAATTGATAAGATAATTAAAGCTGCAACGCGAAGATATTTAGGTGTTTTACTATTTGAATCAAGTTTAAATGCTGATGATTTGAACAGAGCGTTTAAAGGAATGTTTTTTTTTAGGATACAAAATGATGTCATTATGATAAAAGAGTTAAAAAAGAACCTTAAATTCCCTAAACGCAAAAAACCTTTTTTTCTCCCTACTTATGTCTCATTAGGTATACCTTAAAAAGACATAAACATAAATATCTAATTTTTGATATTTATTATAACCAAAATTTAACTAATATTATTTAAGTGTAGGAGTGGGGTATATGGGAAAAGAAATTGATAATGCTAAAAAGGTTTTTAAAGATGCTTTTGACGTGCTTAGTGATTATTTTGAGGAGAAGAGATCTGACACCGTAATGGAAGAGGAAAAGAAAGCAAAGAAAGGAAAGGTTGCATTAGCTAAATTTTCAAAAAGTTTGATTGGTAAGACCGATAAAATTAATTTTAGAATTCTTATGGGGGAAAAGAAGGAAATAGGGGATTATATTTATGAAGCTGTATATTTAAGCGATAAAAAAGAACCAAAAATTTATGTTTATGAAGTTAATAAAGGAAAACCATGTAATACAATTTTGTTAAATTTTAAGGAAGTCGATTGGAACGGGTATAAAAAAGTTGAAAAATACAAATCATTAACAAAATTCCTAGAATCTGCATATAAGGAGGGTGTTTATTACAAAGGAAAGAAGGAGAAAAAAGAGGATGCATTAAATAAATTAATAAAAGGACTTAAAAGATCTTTAGAAGCGGTTGGAGATGATGAAAAGGCAAAGAAAGGAGAGAAAAGCTCAATTGCTATCAAAATTGCTAAAGTTGTAGCAGTTGCAGCAGTAACCACTATTGTTTCAGCAGCTTTAACTCCAGCAGCAGGAGTTATCGCGCAAGAAATTGCAGGTGGAGGTTCTATTACTGGGGATGTTTTAGGTTCTGCTGCTCAAGCTGCTGGAGAAGGATTAAAAAGCTTAGCTGATCCCGCGAATTTAGTAAAAAAAGTAGTAACAAAAGCAGTAACTAAAGGTAAAGATCTCCCTGGTACAACTAAGTAGTAACGTTAAATAATAAGTTTCTTAATTGACTAAGTTTTTATATTCTTAATTTAATATTTTTTATTCTTTAACATTCAATTAAAAGATGTGAATTCAACTTGGATTTGATGAATTTTCTAAAGCAAAAGAATATAAAAGTAGGAATAATCATATT
Organism: Promethearchaeota archaeon; assembly: GCA_048941605.1. Classification (GTDB taxonomy): domain Archaea; phylum Asgardarchaeota; class Lokiarchaeia; order Sigyniarchaeales; family SOKP01; genus Loki-b32. Next base: position 53,452 of record JBHLNL010000005.1, read on the forward strand.
TATCTTGGTCTCAGCAATTTCTTATGCGATAACTCGGTATTTCTATACAGGATATTTTCTCTATGCTGATCTTCAATTTATAGCAGGAGCTGTATCAGGAGTGATATATTCATTAATACATCGAAAAGAAAAACCATCAATTCTAACGTGTGGAGCTATAGTAGGAATTACTGGAGGCTTATTTTCATCATTATTAATTGCTTTTTATGAGTGGCTTATAATATCTTTTACTTATGGGATCGACATATTTATGTTGATCTACTTTATTGGATTTACATGTTTATCTGGAATACCTTGTGGTCTCATAATTGGAGCACTAATAAGCGCATTTTATATGTATAAAGAAGTGAAAGGAGAGAAGGAAGAAGAGTATATCGAGGACGATTTTTTTAAAGATTTAATTGATGATTGAAGTATTGTGAACTAATTTTTAATTTTTTTTTTTCTCGTTTTTATATAATCAGAGGAAAAAGAATTTTAACAATTTTACTAGAAATTAGGGTTTGCTTAATAATTGGACTCTAAAAGAAATTAATTTATCTCTAATCTATTTCTTATTAGAAAAAATGATAATAATAGAGGTTCAAAAATGAGTAGGACACTGATATGGCAGTATAATGAATTTATACAATCTAGAAAAGAAAAACTAGTTAATATGCTTATTAGCGAAATCATCTTTTTAAAAAAAAAGTTTAAAAAAAATAAGAATAGAGATGAAATTTATTATCTGAAAATTGCTTTAGAAAAATTAGAATATCTTTTAAATATGCTAAAAAATAATAGTTCTGATATAAAAGAAGAGGATTTCGATAAAATTATTATGCTGATATACCATATTTTTAAAGAAATTGCTGATAATTTAGAAGATTAATTTAAAGTAGAAGAACATTAAATTCCTTTAACGCTCTCAATGCGCATATAGTCGCATTTACTCTATGTTCTTCTCCTTCACCCTCTTCGGGATCCCAACTTCCATCTAATTTTTGTATTTTCTTTAGTGCTAATAAAGATCTTAAAACAAGTTTATGGTCAGGGGGTAAACCTGTATCTTTTAAACAACGGATTAACCAAGCGATGTAAGCTCCTTTCCAATCTGGGGAAAAGTTCTCTTCAACAACCTTGATAGCTCTATTAAATGGCTCAGAATCTGGACCGGGATAAAAAGCTAACATAGGAAGTGCTAGCCAAGTAGCCCGTAAATAACCTATTAATCTACCAGAAGAATCGCAATTTGCCAGTAAAAAATCTGTTGGACAATTTGTTCCTTCTGCTTCTGCATAGCCAAAACGAATTAATACATGGGAACAGTATGCTGTCAGCCAAACCCGATTTTCAATTAGACCAGGCACCATCCATTTTGGGGAGCTATACTTTTTAATGGCAGAAACCTCATCCCACCCTCCATCTTTTAGTTGCCGAGATAGAAGATAACGGCATGCTGGATCAACGATCTCTCCTTTAAATATTTTTAGATCGTCAAACCATTCTAAAATGTAACACGTATCTGTAATATTGCTTGTTTCCTTTACCCAAAATGAAAACCCTCCATCAGATTTTTGATATAAAGCTAAGTATTTTAAGATCTCTAAAGATGGTTTTTCATCCCTTAAAATAGCAGAAAGACGAGCTTTTTCTATAGCATTCCCATAGGTTTTTATAAAATTAATAGAATTAGCAATATTCATAATTTTTTATTGGGATTTGAATTAGAATTTATCAAATCATATTTATTATTTTACAAATAAAGATTTAATTATTATATACTAAAGTTATGTACATTTATCCTTAGGGCTTGTAATATACATATCAGATCATAGTAAAACACTTAATAATTTCTTAGAATTTACGAGTTAGAAATTATTTAAAAAGAAAAAAAAGATAAAAAAAATTACATTTTAATTAAAAGCCCTACAGCATCCATAAGAGTTTCTTTACGAGGTACACCTTTCATCAATTCGCTTTTTACTCTTTCAGCTAGGATTTGAGGTGTCCATTTTTTACCTTCATTACTAATCATATTAACAGTATGCCATCCTTGATAAATCCAACACTTATCTCCTGCAATTCTAAACACTTCTCCTGTTATTTTTCTTGCGTTATCTGATGCTAAAAATACAACCATAGGTGCAAAATTCACTGGATTGAAAACATCGAAGCCAGATTCATCTTTTTTACTCATAATGTCAGCCATTGTTGGTGTAGCATCAGTAGTAAGTCGTGTTCGCGCAATAGGTACGAGGCAATTAACTGTGGCATATTTTTTCAACTCCATGGATGATACAATAGTAAAAGCAGCAATTCCTGCTTTAGCAGCACCATAATTAGACTGTCCCATATTCCCTAATAATCCAGCATCAGAAGCAGTATTAATAATAGAACCAAAATTCTTCAAACCTGGATCTTCTTTTCCTTTTTCTCTAAAATATGCAGCAGCATGACGTGTCATGTTAAAAGTCCCTTTTAAGTGTACTCCTATCACATCATCAAATTCTTTTTCTGTCATGTTAAAAAGCATTCGATCTCTGAGAATTCCTGCGTTATTAACTAGGATATCTAACTTTCCGAATTCAGATACAGCTTGATCAATCATAGCTTTAGCTTTATTAAAATCTGTAACAGAATCATAATTTCCGACAGCTTCTACTCCTAATTTTTTACATTCTGTGGCAACTTCGTCAGCAATTTTGGTAGGGGCACCAGTACCATCAAATCCAGCCCCTAAATCGTTAATTACTAAATTACATCCTTCTCTCGCCATCGCTAATGCTTCTTCGCGCCCTAAACCGCGTCCTGCTCCAGTAATTATGGCCACTTTACCATCTAACATTCCCATAATATTCTTCCCTCTTATAAATTAATTATTTATTTTTAGTTCAAAATTTTATGTGCTAAATAATATGTACTAATAAAAAATTATTTCTAAACTTAAGGATTTTTATATTTATTATTTTTTTGTAAATAGATAACAATATCATTGAAGTTATAGGGGATATGATTGGAATCAATCACTCATAATCTCGCAGCAGTTCTTATTCAGATCTTTTGTTTTAATTTTTTTTCTTACCCATTAAATATCATTTTTACAATCATTTTTGCATTTTTTTCTCATTTTCTTTCAGATGCTTTTTCTAAACTAACGTACCATACCCCAGAAGCAATGATAAATGATAACTTTTGGATTGTATGGCACATAATTATGTATACTGCTTCAATAACGACTACTATTATATTTTTTATTCCTTTTTGGCTGAGTATATTATCTGTAAATTTACCAGATATTATAGATTGGTTTATTTTAAGGCCTATTAAAAATAAGAAGAAAAGAGAAAATCCAGAAATTATTATAAAAAAAAATTACTCATTTCATCAAATATCTGATTGGATACGAGATAAAATACTATTTTGGCTTCCAGATCTAACATATAGAAGATATGGAATAACTACAGAATTAATAATAATTGGAACTTTATCCTTTTTGATTTTTCTGTTTATTTAATATTTCTTCTTAAAATCATCTAAATACTTGAAATAATATAAATGGCTTATACATTGGCAATCTGAGGAACCAAAATCTTTAATAAAATCATCACAAATTTTAGATAATTCTTGGGCAATTAAACATTCTAATGGTTCAATTGAAGGAATAAGATATAATTTTATTATAAAGGAGTTAGTATCTGCTAGCAGATAATCAATATGCCAATGAATCTTTTTTTCATTCTTATCTGAAAGGTGTCTCTTAACACGGTTTAATAACATAGAAGAACCGTAAGTTCCTATAGCCGAACCTATATAAAAATAGAAACCTTTATTGAATGTGATTTCTCCGAGTGCACCAACTATGAGCTTAGTCTCTCTTTCTATAAAGATGACTAAGATGTAAGAGCCTTTCATTTAATTGCAATTTTTCTTATGATCGTGATGACATCCATCACATAAATATTCTCCACATTTCTTACAAATGTTAGCGCATTCATCGCATACTTGAGTAAAACAATCAAAACATTCATATAATTTTTGTGATGTATTTTCACCACAATTTTCGCAAATAACTTCTTTGCTTATTTCAACCATCCTATTTTTTATTTGAAATTATACTGCTAAATAAATAATTAATCATAAAAAATTCATTTATTAATTGATAAATAAATTAATATAGCTCCTTAATTTTGAATTAATTATTTTATAACTAAAACTTTTTTATTATTCTTTGATTCAATATCTATAATTATTTTAGAAAAAGCTCGTGATTTATGGGAAATTCACCAGAAACAGAAAAGTTACAGATTGATTTTAAACGAGATCATAAATTTTTTGAACATGAGGGCAGTTCGCGTGTAGTAACGTCTGGATCTCTCTATATGTTTTTCTCGTTAATTAATGCTAGTTGTATTTGGATTTTTATTATTTTGGGAACAGATAGTAATCTTCTTACATATTTTGGATTAACAACTGCAATAAATGGGATTGTAAGCTTAATAGGAATTGGAATTTCTCGATATTTTATAGCAGAAATTAAAGCTGCATTTGTTATTAATGACGAACTCGGAAGAATAAAAGCTACATCATATTCAAAATTATTGTTTTTAATAGGAGTCGGAATAGGTCTCGTGATGATAGCTACTCCATTTGTTTTTGGGTTTTTTATTACTAATGCATTATTAAGAGAATGTATATTTGCTTCTGGTTTTTCATCATTTCTGATTTATAGTACTTTTGTATTTCAAATAGGGTTGGAAATTAAAAATAGATACGATATAATTGCTTTTTCCTCCATTTTTAATGGAATTTTTATCCTGGTTTTTGCCTCTATTTTTATTATTTATAACTTAGATCCCTTTTGGTTCGCGTTTTATCCATTTTTCAACATTATTACAATAATTCTCTTAATATACTACTTTAAACAATTAGCTCCTTATTCAATTAGAGAAATATTTTTAGCAAGTTTAAGACCTCGGAATATGAGAAGGATAGCTTCTCCTGAAATTAGAGACTTTATTGAAAATCATCAAATTATGATATATATGAAAAATTCTTTATATTCTATGATGATAAATATCCAAAATTCAAAGTTTTTTGAAGATATATTATATTTTATAGCTGCAATATATTTAGCAATTTTTAATGCTTCATTTCAAAATTTTGGTTTGAGCTTATTGACTGTTTTAATGGCTTATGGTGCAGTTAAATCAGTAATTTTATATTATTCCGCACCTTTGAATATTGAAATTGCTGAAGCGAGTGCTAAGGATCGTCATGAAACAATTGAAAAATCAATTAATGCTTCCACGAGAATATCAAGCATTTTAGCTTTAGGTTTTTTAACAGCGTTGGTTGCCTTATCAAAAGATTTATTATTTTTCCTACATAGAGATTTATTTATAGAGGGCACAGATTTTAATTGGGATCTGTTTTATATGGCTCAAGCCTTATTTATAATGATTATTTTGGGTCAGTTTCTTTATGGGTACTCAACCCTATTCGGTAATGCCTTAATCGGATCCGGAAATGCTGGTTTAGCAGCAAAAGGCTTTACAATAACCCTCTTAATAATATTAGCAACCTCTCCTCTTTTTATCTATTTTAGTGGAATCTTAGGAATTGGAATTGTAATGTTGATTTCATCACTATTTTTATTGCCCTATATTTTAATTCAACTCAAAAGAAAGCTTGATATTAATTATAATTTCAAAATTTATAGATTAATTCCTAACTTATTAATTCTCTTTTTAATTATGTGGCTATTCCCCTATAATAGCACAATAAGTATTATTATTGGCATAATATTAGGAGCGATATTATATTTATTCTTAAATCCTTTTTTTGGGATTTCAATTCCAGAAGAC
>JBHLNL010000064.1:0-15177 GCA_048941605.1 Promethearchaeota archaeon
ATTAATTGTATAATTTTTATCGAATTAATCCATTAACTATATAAATTTACTTCAACTCTAATTTGATCGCGTTTTATCATCATTTAAGTTGTCTTAACACATTTTTTAATAATGGAAAATATTGCTTGAAAAAGATCTTTTTTTTAATATTAAGTAATTTAAACAAATAAGCAATTTCAGACTTAATTTTTAAGGTTTGTAAAATTCTAGATATTTATGATTCCTTCAATTGAATGGGTTGATAATAAAGTAAAGATGATCGATCAAACGCTCCTTCCCCATAGACTTGAATTTCTTGAATTTGATGATTATAGAGATGTTGCAACAGCAATAAAAGTAATGAACATTCGAGGTGCTCCTGCTATCGGGGTTGCTGCCGCAATGGGAATGGCTCTAGCAACGATTGAATATAAAAACCTTCCAAAATCTGAATTTCTTAAAAAAATGGAAGAAGCTGCTGAAAGCATTAAGAAAACACGACCAACAGCTTCAAATCTATTCTGGGCAATAGATAGAATTTGGAACATTGTCAGTTCTTATCCAGATAATCCTTCAAATTTATCAGATCTAGTCATAGAAGAAGCTAAATTGATGGCTCAAGAAGATATTAATGTGAATAAAAATATCGGTAAGAATGGAGCTAGTCTATTGAAGGATGGAGACGTTGTTTTAACACACTGCAATGCTGGTTCACTCGCAACAGTTCAATATGGAACTGCTTTAGCACCTGTAAGAGCCGCTATCGAAGAAGGCAAAAATATTAGTGTAATTGCTGATGAAACTAGACCTAGGCTACAGGGTGCGAGATTAACCGCATATGAGTTACAATTTGATAATATTCCGGTAAAAGTTATTTCTGATACATCATCCGGATTAATAATGATGCTTGGAAAAATCAATATGGTAATTGTTGGAACGGATCGAGTAACCTCTGATGCTGTATTCAATAAAATTGGTACATATTTAGTTGCTTTAGCTGCTAAAGATAATAATATTCCTTTTTATGTAGCAGCCCCAACCTCAACTTTATCGCTTCATGAAACTGTTAAAGAAGTCACAATTGAACAGAGAGATAGTACTGAAGTTAGTAATATTTTGGGAAAGGTTCAAATAGTACCGGATGGCGTAGAATGCTTAAATTATGCTTTTGATATAACACCATTTAGACTGGTAACTGGAATTATAACTGAAGATGGCGTTTATTCACCAGAGGAACTTTTGAAAAAGTATAAATAATCATTTTAAATTATTTTTTATACACGTTTTTTGATGTTTTTATTATGGAAAGGAAAAAATATCTTCAAATTGGTTTACTTTGTTTAATATTAACTGTGTTATGTATAATAATCTTTATTATTATCTCAGTTGTTGCAAATCAATATTATTCTGGAAGTCCTCTGTTTTTATCGGCTATTGAAATAATTAGTTTAATTTTGATTGTTTCATCCATTTTAGGAGGAGTATTAGCATGTTTATTGATCGCTTTATATTTTATTAAAAAAATTTAAAAATAAAAAAAAAGTAAAAAATTAATTATTTTCTTAATTCCTCTTTTGCTTTTCTCCGTATCTCTTCAATCCGCTTTATTTCTTTATCTTTTGATTTATAGCCTCCTCGCTTTTTCTTTACTACCACAACAATGACTGCAATAACAACTCCTATTGTACTCATTGTTATTATACCTGGAAGGCTTGTTAAAAAATCTATTAAATTGAATCCTGTTGGTGATTGTTTGTAAACTGTAACATTTGCAGATCCGATTCTTCCAAAACTATCATTAGCAAAAAATCTAATCATAATTTCACCATAAGGCATCGAATCCCAAAGAGATTGATTAATTATACCTGACGATCCTGTAAAATATATGTTTACTGACCAATGAGTTCCGTTATATAATGAATACCAATAAGTATCAGGAGTCACTTCTATAATTGTGAGATTAAATATCGGTGCATTCGATGTAAAGTGAGTTCCTGTCAGAGGGTTGTCTATTGTAATATCTGGTGGTAGTACGTCCTTATAAAGTGTCAGTATATACGTATTATTAATATTACCTGCAGAATCATTTGCAATAATTTCTAATTGAAATGAACCATCGCTTAGACTATTCCATATTGAAACTAGGAGTAATTCTTCAGTACTATTTATTAATAATTCTGTAGAAACACCAACTTTATACCATAATGATACAAAATTAATATCAAAGACAGTTATATTGATTGGTGGTGGACTATCCCAATACGATAAATCTAATGGTGCATTAATTGTTATTTTTGGTGCAATAGTATCCTTATATAGGGTTAAAATGTAAGTATCATTAAGTTTCCCCGTTGTGTCGTTTGCAAATATTTCTATTTGGAATGGGCCTTCACCTAAACTAGTCCATATTGAATTTAAAAGCAATTCACCTGTATTATTAGTAAGGATTTCAGTTATTCCGTTAGCTCTATACCAGAGAGTATCGAAGTTTGTTTCGTATACAGTAACTGTAATGAGTGGGGGGCTGTTCCAATATGATTCATTAGAAGGAGTATTAATAACAACCATAGGATTTATGGTATCCTTATACAGTATCAGGGTGAGAGTATTGTTGATATTTCCAGCAGAATCATTAGCATAAAATTCAATAGTAAACGTCCCCTCAAATAAACCACTCCAGATATCTGCTCTTAAGTCTTCTGCTATATTAGAAATCAAAAATTCTTGTTGACCATTAACAATATACCAAATAAATTCAAGGTTTGCGTCAAAAGCCGTTACATTAATGGAAGGGGGTGATGACCAATATGTTTGATCTGCTGGAGTATTTATAGTAATTAAAGGTGTTATAGCATCTTTATATACTATTACAAAATTGGAATTTTCATTTCCTGCAGTATCATTGGCGTAAAAGATAATTGTAACCGTTCCATTTCCCACTTGATCCCATACACTCTGGGCGATACTTCCTGTCCAGGTATAATTGTTAGTAGTTACTGTCCCATCATCTAGTTGATACCACCTTTCATCTAAATTAGGATCTGTAAATGTTATACTGACCAGTGGAGACGTGGTGCCAAATAGATCGTAAAAATTAGGTGAAATGATGTTTATGGTAGGGTCTATTGTATCTTTGATGACTATAACTAAATCACTCCCTATATTACCTGCTGAATTATTTATGTAAAATCTAATCCAAACCGGGCCTTCTTTATGATTATCCCATGCTGTTTGGTTTATTATTCCTGTTAATCCTATAAATATATAATTTGTAGTCCCATTATCTAAAGAATACCAAGTTGTATCTATATTTTCACCACTAACAGACACGGCAAAATCTGGAGGTGTTGCTCCAAAGAAATCATTGGATATAGGTAAATTAATTGTAATTGTAGGAGCGTTGATGTCCTTGTAGACGATTACTGAGTTGGAATTCTCATTTCCTAGTGTATCATTGGCATAAAAGATAATTGTAACAGTTCCATTTCCTACTTGATCCCATACACTCTGGGCTATAATTCCCGTCCATGTGTAATTATTAGTAGTTACTGTTCCATTATCTAGCTGATACCACCTTTCATCTAAATTCGGATCAGTAAAACTTATGATAACTGATGGAGGTGTATTTCCAAATAAATCATAATTAGACGGAGACGTTATTGTAATAACAGGAGCGTTGATATCCTTGTAAACTATTACTGAGTTGGAATTTTCATTTCCTAGCGTATCGTTGGCGTAAAAGAGGATTGTAACCGTTCCATTTCCTACTTGATCCCATACACTTTGGGCGATACTTCCCGTCCAGGTGTAGTTGTTGGTAGTTACTGTCCCATCATCTAGTTGATACCACCTTTCATCTAAATTTGGATCTGTAAATGCTATAATAACCGGTGGTGGAGTATCTCCGAATAAATCATAATTAGACGGAGACGTTAATGTTATAACAGGGGCAATAATGTCCTTGTAGACGATTACTGAGTTGGAATTCTCATTTCCCAGCGTATCGTTAGCATAAAAGAGAATTGTAACTGTACCATTTCCAACTTGATCCCATACACTCTGGGCGATACTTCCTGTCCAGGTATAATTATTAGTAGTTACTGTCCCATTATCTAGCTGATACCACCTTTCATCTATATTTGGGTCAGTAAATGTTATAATAACCGGTGGTGGAGTATCTCCGAATAAATCATAATTAGACGGAGACGTTAATGTAATAATAGGAGCGTTGATGTCCTTGTAGACAATTACTGAATCGAAATTTTCATTTCCTAGTGTATCGTTAGCATAAAAGAGGATTGTAACTGTACCATTTCCAACTTGATCCCATACACTCTGAGCGATACTTCCCGTCCAGGTGTAATTGTTAGTAGTTACTGTCCCATTATCTAGTTGATACCACCTTTCATCTAAATTACCATCATTAAAGTTGATAATAATTGGCGGAGGTGTACTACCAAATTGATCATAATTAGATGGAGACGTTATTGTAATAACAGGGGCAACAATGTCCTTGTAAATGATTACTGAATCGGAATTCTCATTTCCTAGTGTATCATTGGCATAAAAGATAATTGTAATCGTACCATTTCCAACTTGATCCCATACGCTCTGAGCGATACTTCCCGTCCAGGTGTAGTTGTTGGTAGTTACTGTTCCATTATCTAGCTGATACCACCTTTCATCTAAATTACCATCATTAAAGTTGATAATAATTGGCGGAGGTGTACTTTCAAATAGATCATAATTAGACGGAGACGTTATTGTAATAACAGGGGCAATAATATCCTTGTAGACGATTACTGAGTTGGAATTCTCATTTCCTAGCGTATCGTTAGCATAAAAGATAATTGTAACCGTTCCATTTCCTACTTGATCCCATACACTTTGGGCGATACTTCCCGTCCAGGTGTAATTGTTAGTAGTTACTGTCCCATTATCTAGCTGATACCACCTTTCATCTATATTTGGGTCAATAAATGATATAATAACTGGTGGTGGAGTATCTCCGAATAAATCATAATTAGATGGAGAAGTTATTGTAATAACAGGAGCGTTGATATCCTTGTAAACTATTACTGAGTTGGAATTTTCATTTCCAAACGTATCGTTAGCATAAAAGTGAATTGTAATCGTACCGTTTCCCACTTGATCCCATACACTCTGAGCGATACTTCCCGTCCAGGTGTAATTGTTAGTAGTTACTGTCCCATTATCTAGCTGATACCATCTTTCATCTAAATTACCATCATTAAAGTTGATAATAACCGGTGGTGGTGCACTACCAAATTGATCATAATCAGATGGAGAAGTTATCGTAATAACAGGAGCTCTGATATCCTTGTAGACGATTACTGAGTTGGAATTTTCATTTCCTGCAGTATCATTAGCATAGAAAATTATTGTAACTGTTCCATTGCCAACCTGATCCCATACCCCCTGAGCGATACTTCCCGTCCAGGTGTAATTGTTAGTAGTTACTGTTCCATTATCTAATTGATACCACCTTTCATCTAAATTTGGATCGGTAAATGCTATAATAACCAGTGGTGGAGTATCTCCGAATAAATCATAATTTGATGGAGAAGTTAACGTAATAACGGGATTTCTGATATCCTTGTAGACGATTACTGAGTTGGAATTTTCATTTCCTGCAGTATCATTAGCATAGAAAATTATTGTAACTGTTCCATTGCCAACCTGATCCCATACCCCCTGAGCGATACTTCCCGTCCAGGTGTAATTATTAGTAGTTACTGTTCCATTATCTAGCTGATACCACCTTTCATCTATATTTGGATCGGTAAATGCTATAATAATCGGTGGTGGAGTATCTCCGAATAAATCATAATTAGATGGAGACGTTATTGTAATAATGGGCGTTCTGATATCTTTATACACGATTACTGAATCGGAATTTTCATTTCCAAACGTATCGTTAGCATAAAAGATAATTGTCACCGTACCGTTTCCCACTTGATCCCACACACTCTGGGCGATACTTCCCGTCCAAGTGTAGTTGTTAGTAGTTACTGTCCCATTATCTAGTTGATACCACCTTTCATCCAAATTACCATCATTAAAGTTAATAGTAACTGGTGGTGGTGTAGTTCCAAATAGATCATAATCAAATGGAGAAGTTATCGTAATTACAGGAGCATTGATGTCCTTGTAAACGATTACTGAGTTGGAATTTTCATTTCCAAACGTATCGTTAGCATAAAAGAGGATTGTAACAGTCCCATTTCCTACTTGATCCCATACACTTTGGGCGATACTTCCCGTCCAGGTGTAGTTGTTAGTAGTTACTGTCCCATTATCTAGTTGATACCACCTTTCATCTAAATTACCATCATTAAAGTCGATAGTAATTGGCGGAGGTGCAGTACCAAATAGATCATAATCAGATGGAGAAGTTATCGTAATAACGGGAGCTTCGATATCCTTGCGTACTGTTACTGAGTTGGAATTTTCAATTCCTGCAGTATCATTAGCATAGAAAATTATTGTAACTGTTCCATTAGGTCGGAAACTCCATTCTGTTGGATTTATAGTTCCATTATCTGTGAAAGTAATATTTGTAATCCCTTCATCGATAGTATACCATGTTTTATTTACCCCCAAGATTGGGTCTCTTATCCACACACTATAAGTAGGGGGTGTACTCCCAAAAAGTTGGTTATTTGAAGGCTCATCTATAGTAATTAAAGGTGCCGCACTGAGTTTTGGGTCTAAATTAAGATTTCTTGGAGTTGTTGGTATCTCAATAAATTGTGAAACAGTTGGAATTAAGAGCAAACTTATTAAAATTATTGATATTTTTAATAGTCTATTTCTATTCTTTTTTTTCAACTTATAAATCACCGTAAAAATATAATAAATATGTAAAAATTCGTTTTTTTAAAATTTTGTTTAAATTATTCATAATTAGTTAATTAAAAAGTCATGAATTTTAATATTCTTAAGTAATTCATTCAATTAAGTCTTAGTATATAATGCAGAAGATACCTATGGTATCAATTTTATAATATTTTGTTAATTATTAGTAAATATATCCTCTATTGTAGTTTTAAGTTGTTTTAGGTTTTTTGTTCTGCTTATTTGAATCCTAAAATTAGAAGAATTTTTAATATCTTTGGTTATCCATATTGCATTTCTTTTTAATTCAATAAATTTCATTTCTTCAGTATTAATTGGATGTAAAGTTCCATTAAGAAACTCATCAATAGATTCCTCATAAATCCTGATATATATTTTAACTAGATCCAGATTTTTTTTTGAGAGAACTTCTTTACCTTTTGTTAAATATTCATGGACCTGATTGAAAATTTCTGGATTCCCCATGGATTCCCTTCCAATCATCAAAGCATCAACATCTGTATAATCTATAAAATGCTTTGCAGTTATTGGATTGAAAATGTTTCCATTTCCAACTATGGGTATCATTAATCTTTCCTTTAAACTTTTTACAGTATCTAAATCTAATGCTCCACCATTAAATTTACTTAAGACAGTCCGGGCATGAATTATTAATAAATCTATTCCAGAATTGTTTATAATTTTTGTTAATTTTTCAGTCTTAACTGGTTTTTCAAATCCCGTTCTAATTTTTAGTGAAACAGGTCTAGACGAGTATTTTACAGCGGTTTTAATTAATAGGCTCAGTCTTTCTAAATCCTTCATCAAATATCCCCCTTCTTGAGCTTTAATAGCTCTTTTTGAGGGACATCCAGCATTAAAATCAAGTATATCAAATTTATAACTATCAAGATAATCTATAGCTTTTTTCAGCGCTACTGAGTCGGAACCGATTAATTGAACCCCAATTGGTTTTTCCTCTTCAATTTTGTATAAATCTTTTTCTAGAGACTTAGGATTTTTTTCAATTTTTTTAGTATATAGCATTGGAACGTAAACTAATCCAATCTTCTGAAGTTTTCTACAGAATCTCCTGTAAGGAGCTGTTGTGACATTTAACATGGGTGCCAATATGTACCTATTCTCTAAATTGAGTGGTCCTAGCTTCATAATTTTTATATTTATTCCTCAAGGCAAACTTACAAGCTATAATGATGAAGTTTTTTATTAAATGAAATTTTCTATAATTAAATAAATCTATTAATCTGCCAAATAACATGTCAATTTTCCTTAAAGAATTTAAATTCAAAAAAACTCCAATTAAAATAACATATTTTGATCGTGAACCATTAAAATTAAGTAATGAATTCATTTTTTTTCATAATAAAAGCAAATTTAGAAAAGAATTAAATCAACTCCAGTATTTAATTAAATCCTACACTAAGATAGCTTTACACGCAGCGGGTATAAGGGATTCCTATTTAAAAGAAGAACATTCAGAAAAATGGTTAATAATTTTATTCACTACACCAGAAACAGTTAAAAAATCTAATGAGATTCTAGGTAGACATTCTGAATTAGAATTAAAGTCAGGATGTTTTTATCTTCATACAACTTCGGAATATATCCTATTGTTATCAAAAGATATGGTTGGGTTAAAAAAGGGGATAGAAGCTATGGAAAATATTTTAACACAGGTTTTAGCAGATTATATGAATCAAAACAGATTCGATGATTATATCAAGGTTTGCTCTTTTGAATTATCAGATTGTATCAAATCTTAGAAAAATAAATATTCAGAAAAATAGGATTAAAAAGAAAAAGAATTTAAGCCATATATTTCCAAGGTCTTTGCCTTTTTAAACGATATGCTCTATTTGCATAATCGGAAATCATTCTATGTGTGTTAAAATATGCAGCTAATGAGATTGAGTTCTTTTGACGGAAGATCCATTCATCATGATTCATATAAGTAGGAATTATTTCATTTTCTAAGATCTCATATATTGCTTTGGAGTCAATATCCCAATCATTAGAAACTCCTGGATCATTAGGATTTGAATCATCAGGCCCAATAGCCCAACCAGCAAGCGAATTCATTTTATATCCCTCTAACCACCATCCATCTTGCACACTAAGATTTGGAACACCATTCAAAGCTGCTTTCATTCCACTTGTACCACTCGCTTCACGATATCTATTAGGTGTGTTAAGCCAAACATCTACACCAGATATAAGCATATGAGAGAGATCCATATTGTAATTCTCCATCATTACTACTTTTACTCCATAATTATCATAAAGGTACTGTCCAGATTCATGAATCTTCTTAATATAGTCCTTCCCTGTTTCATCTTTTGGATGAGCTTTCCCAGCAAAAATGAATTGTACAGCGTTTTTGCATATTTTTCCTAATCTATCAATATCATGAAATATTAGAATTGCTCTTTTATAGGTCGCAAAACGTCGAGCAAATCCTATAGTGATCAGTTCTTCATCTAATAAGTTCCAACTGTGCCCTTTTTGATAATTAATTAAATTGAATTTATTTTCAATATGAGCATCAAATAAGTCTAAATCATCAAGCTCGATAGCATTTTCAAGAACCTGAGGATTAGCCCTCCAGTTTGGCCATTTTCGGCCAAATAATTTTCGGAAAGGTTTGGAAACCCAAAAAGGTAAGTGTATCCCATTAGTAATATAATCAATTTCATATTGCGGAAACATTTTTCTAGATATATCCCCATGTTTTCTTGCTACGGCATTTCTATACCTTGAAAGAGCCATACCTAAAAATGTCATATTAAATTCACCATTATCATCTGCTAATTTTCGGATTTCTTTTGGCATCCTACTTTCAAATACTTTATTAACTAAATCTTGTTTGAAGCGATCATGACCTGCTGGTACGGGAGTATGAGTCGTAAATACAACTTTTTCTTTTACTTTTTCAATACTTCCTAATTGATTATATAATTCTAGAGTAGAAAAAGAACCGTGACCCTCATTAAGATGATAAGTTTTAATATTATTATAACCTAATGATTCTAAAAGTCTAACTCCTCCAATTCCTAAAATTATCTCTTGCACAATTCTATTCCAACGACTAGTACTATCATATAAAGACCCTGTCATTTTTTTCATCCAATCCTCATTACCTTCGACGTCAGTTGTTAGAAGATAAATAGGCAATACATGTCCGGATTGACCAATTACACGATAAAGCCAAGCGCTAACAAGAGCATCTTTATTTTCAATCTTCACAGTAATAGGTTTTTCTACTTTATCAAACTCATAATAGAAATTCCAAGCGATTTCCTTTTCCTTTTGATCCCCATATTCATTGAAGAATTGATAAAAATAACCAGAACTATAACATAAACAGATTCCAACCATTGGTATCTCTAAATCTGCAGCTGACCTTACAGTGTCACCAGATAACACACCTAAGCCACCAGAATAAGTAGGAATGTTGCTATCAATAGCAATTTCCATGGAAATATATGCGACAGTAGTATTTGATTTTAAATCATCATCAATTTCCATATTAATCCCACATTTTAAAGTTTATTTCAGAAATATAATTGATATATCGATTTTTATATAATACTTTTAAAATCCATAGTTTAAAATCTTATCCTAATAAAAAATTGATAGAATACAATAATAATAAAAAGAATAAAATAAAGAAAACAAAATTTAGATTTTTAGTGGTTCGCCACCTTCTTCCAATATTTCTACCTTAATACTTGGATCCTTTTTCTCGAGTAATTCCTTGAATTTGCTTAGATCTTTACCCCAATTGTGCATAGGAATTGCGATTTTAGGTTTTACATCTATGATGGAGTCAGTTGCTTCGTCAAAGTCCATTGTATATGTCCCTCCACAAGGCATCAATGCAACAGTAATATTTCGATTAGCTAAATCTTTCATTTCTGGGATTCTTTCAGTATCTCCTGCATGATATATGCTCTTATCTTCTGCTGTAACTATAATTCCTGCCCACTCATTCCTTTTTGGGTGGTTTGGTTTTTTTATATTATAAGCAGGAACTAATTCGATAGAAAGGTCTTTGTAGTCAAATGAGTCTCCTAATTTCAGTGGTTTGCCATCAAATTTTTGTAAACTGCTAGCAATACTCTCAGGTCCTATGACAACCGTATCATCTCTCATCAGAGTTTTTATACTGCCTGAATCAAAATGATCTCCATGAGAATGAGAAGAAACAATTATATCCGCCTTTTCTTCTCCTTTTTTTATTTGATAAGGATCAAGGTAAATAATTCTGCCGCTAGGTGTTTTTATTTTAAAGGCAGCATGGCCAAGCCAAGTAATTTCCATTTGTTTCACCTCTTAATTATTTTGTAGATGTGAGTATAATTTAATATTATGAATTACTCCCTTAAAATAATAATGAAATGAGAAGTGAGTTATATAACCCTAAAAAAATTTTCTCTACCTTTACTCTTTATCCTCAAAATTCCATTCAGGGTTTTCGAGAGTAATTTTCTTACTAATCCCTTGAATATCTTCTTTAACTATATCAAGATCTCTGGATCTTTCTAAGAATAATTCATTTTGAAAATTAGGAATTCCATTTATAGAAATAGGTTTTTTAATAAGATTAAGAGGTGTTGGATTAATTTTTTTTAATGCTAATTCATCTGATAAATTATTTTCAAGATTCAAATTTCTCCTATGAACTAAATCATTTGCTTTAAGAAAATTTGTCTTTTTTAAATTGATCCTATTTAATGGCAAGGTAGAATTTATAATACGGCAAGTAGGGCAATTAATTTCATCTAACCCGTGTATACAAGTCATATTTTCTCTTATTTATTTTATTCAAGTTCTTAGTATATCGAATTATTATTATCTTTTAATTCTTTTTATTATAATTTCTTAATTATTATCAGATCTCTTTAAAGTACAATATAAATTTAATATATCTACTAAACAAGGTTATTTTTTATAAACTTTATAAATTTAAGCTAATTTTAACTAGACATCTAATGTATAAATTTTATATATTATCCAATAAGAACAATTTCTAAGTGAAATAAGATGTCAGAATGGCAAGTAAAAGAAGAAAAAGCATGGTTTAAGAAATGGTGGCCAAAAGAAACACCAAAAAATCATAAATTTGAGAAAATTTCATTAGGAGAGTTTTTCGAAAGACAAAGAAAGAAATATGCTAATGAAAGGATGATGTGGTTTATTGATTCTTGGATGACTTATGAGGAAGCGGGACAAGCTATAGATTCTTTAGCTACATCCCTTCATAAATTAGGTGTAAAAAAAGGAGATGTTGTAGCATTTTTAATGCCAAATTGTTTTCAATATGTAATTAGTTTTTATGCTACAGTAAAGTTAGGAGCTATTGCAACTGGTGTAAACCCTACTTATAAACCTTTAGAAGTGTTACATCATTTAAAACTTACAAGTGCAAAGGTATTAATTACGTTAGATGCTTTATATGGTGAGTTGGCACGCCCAATAATTAACAAAACCAATGTTGAGATGGTTATATATACAAATATTGCAGATTTAGCATCAGGATTATCAGGATTGAAGAAAACCTTAGGAAAATTGATCGGAAAAATCCCAAAAGGTAAAGTTGATTTTCCAAGTGCAATTAATTTTATGGATCTTCTTAATACTGAACCTGATCTTCCAAAAGTAGAATTTGATCCTACAGAACATACCGCAACTTATATTATGACTGGAGGAACAACTGGAGTTCCTAAAGCAACAATATTAACACATTTTAACTTAGTTTCTAACGCTATTCAATGTGTTTTGTGGGTTGGTGGTGAAGACCCTGGTGTAGGAGATATTGGAGCACTTCCTTTATTTCACTCATTTGCAATGACAGCAGTTATGAATGTAGCTATAGGTTTAGGTGGTTGGATAATGTTGTTCCCCAGACCACCACCAACAGGCGAGTTTTTAAAGGAGATTACTCATGTAGATGCTCCAAAAGGTCTGTTTTATGCAGGTGCTGAAATATTATTTAAAAGAATAGCAGATTTTCCAGATCTAAAGAAATTTCCAGGATTAATGGGTAGGTTAAGACTTTGTATTTCAGGTGCAGGTCCCTTACATGCTCCTGTACAGAAATCATTCCAAGAAAATACAGGTGGAAAAATCGTGGAAGGATATGGTCTTTCAGAAGCTAGTCCTGTAGTAAGTGCAGGTAATTTATTTGGAGAAAGTCCAATTGGATGTATTGGAATGCCATTTCCAGGTACAGATTGGGCTATATTTGATGTAGATGACTTTGAAAAAGGACCAATTGCAATTGGATTGACAGAATCAAAATATGGCGAGGAAAATACTGGTGAAATTTGTGTTTGTGGCCCCCAAGTTATGAAAGGATATTTAAATCAACCAGAAGAAACTGTAGAAACATTGAAAAAATGGGATGGTCGAACGTGGTTATTAACTGGAGATATTGGATTCATGAATGAAGATGGGACAATTGCTATAAGAGACAGAAAGAAACAATTAATTAAAGTTGCTGGTCATTCTGTCTTTCCTGCAGAAGTTGAAACCATGCTTATGAGTCATGAAGCAGTTTCAGAAGCAGCAGTTGCTGGTTTACCTGATCCAGGAGGTAAAGTTGGTGAGATCACAAAAGCATGGGTTTCTTTAAAACCTGAATATAAGGGTAAAATTACAGGAGAAGATTTAATAGCGTGGACTGAAAAGAATTTGACCAAATGGAAATGTCCTGCTATGATCGATATCATTGACGAAATTCCTAAAAGTGTTATGGGAAAAGTCGAAAGACGCACTCTTCAAGAAGCAGATCCATTATTTAAAAAATAAATAATTTTTTTTATCTTTTCTATTTTAATTTCATAAACTTTTGATATAATCATTAATTCATTTTTGCATGCAGTCAATACCAACTAAACACACCTTCACCCATTATATTTTCTTTTGGATAGGGCAATTAATTTCAATGTTAGGTTCCTCTATTACTCGTTTTGTTATTATTACATGGATAGGTAAAGAAACATTAAGCCCTACTTTCCTATCTATTGCATATTTTTTGACTGCAATTCCAATGGTAATCATACCACCCCTAATTGGAGTATTTATTGATAGATGGAACAGAAAAATTACTATTGTACTAGTTGATTCACTTCAAGCTTTCACAACTTTTTTAATGATATTATTTTTTGCTGCTAACATTGTTAACTATTGGCTTATTATTTCCCTGAATGTAATGCGAGCAATTTGTCAAGCAATACATTTTCCTACCGTAAATGCTATAATTCCAATAATGATCCCTAAGAAACATCTAAGTCGGATGAACGCTATCAATTATTTATTTACGGGGGGTATTCAGATAATTGGGCCTATAATGGGAGGAATTTTTCTTACTATTATTGAGAATAATCCTTTTATAAAAATAGAACATATTCTTTGGATTGATGTTATCACATTTGGGATAGCAGTCATTCCGCTATTGTTAATTACTATTCCCTCGATTCCTTCTAGTACAAAACAAAATATGAAGGTACCATTTATAAAAGACTTCAAATTTGGATTAAAAGTTCTAAAGTCAGTAAAAAGCTTTCTAATTTTAATTATTTTTATATCCTTTATCAATCTCTTAAATATGCCTTTTACTACTCAGATGTTGTTATTTGTTTTGATAAATCATTCAGGCCAGGTTTTAGATTATTCTCTGATAATTGCATTATTCCAAATTGGTTTTGTGATAGGAGCGGTTGTAGCCTTAGTCAAAAAACATTGGAAACATAAAGAATTAATAATTTTGTATTCATGCTTTATTGGTATTGCGGGTTACTCACTTTTAACCCTTGCTCCAAGAGGTTATTTTATTGTAATGGCATTTGGGGCCTTAATCCATGCTTCTATGATTCCGCTTGCCAACACGATGTTTCTTACAATCCTTCAAACTAAAATTCCTGCGGAAACCCAAGGTAGAGTATTTTCAATTGTAGCTAGCATTGCTGCTGCTGTCACTCCAATCGGAATGATAATTTCTGGGCCAATAGCAGATCTAATTGGAATTCAATTACTTTTCGTATTTGCTTTATATTTACAATTTGTTGCTATTGTGATAACATGGTATTTCACTGATCTCAAAAATATTATTAAAACAGAATCTAAGCTAGAGATGATGAAAGAGAAAGAAGTAATACAAATAAGACCCGAACAAATTGAATTTTAATTGTCTTTTATTAATTCCCTTTTCTTTAAGTTAGTAATTTAATTATTGAATAAATTTTAATTTCTGGTATAATTCTTTAAAAATATCAATAAATGTTATATTTTTGATTATATTTTTTAATTTTTATAATG
>JBHLNL010000006.1:0-58373 GCA_048941605.1 Promethearchaeota archaeon
AACTTATAACTTGTTTAAGATGTAGGGCTTTAAGGCAATATATATATCATCCAGAACTTTTAAAATATCCTTTAAAGAGAGATGGTCCAAAAGGATCTGGTAAATTCAAACGAATTTCATGGGATGATGCATTAACTGAAGTTGCTGAAAAACTTAAAGAAGTTAAAGGAAAATATGGAAATTCAAGTATCTTTTTAGTCATGGGTGGTGGTTATCAGGGTGCTTATCATGATGGGATGTTTGCGATGATGAGGCTTTTAACTCAATTTGGGGGATACTCAACTCATTATGGCAATGTTTCTTCAGAAGGAGCGGTCTATGCAACCCAAACTCAATATACATCCCCTTTTGTTGGGCATAGTCGTACCGATTTATTAAATTCTAAGTTGATTATTATGTGGGGGTGGGATCCTGCTAGAATGATCTCTGGTACAGATACAATATTTAATTTAATTAAAGCTAAAGAAAAAGGAATTAAAATAATTTGTATTGACCCTAGATACACTGACTCTGCTGTTGTTTTAGCTGATCAATGGATCCCTATAATACCTGGAACTGACACAGCAATGATGGTTGCTATAGCTTACGTTATGATAAAAGAAAATCTTCATGATCAAAAATTTTTAGATAAATATACTGTAGGATTTGAGAAATTCAAAGAATATGTTATAGGCAAAGAAGATGGAATACCTAAAACCCCCGAATGGGCAGAGAACATTACTTCTGTGCCAGCAGAAACAATTGTTAATCTTGCTCGTGAGTATGCAAAAGCAAAACCTGCTGCATTGATGGATTGTCAAGGTCCTGCGCGAAGTGCCGTAGGAGAACTATATAATAGATGTGCTATGACTTTAACTGCTATGACTGGAAATGTAGGTAAACATGGTGGAAGTGCTGCTGGAGGATTAATGGGAATTCCTTATGGTCATATGTTTTTTGCATCTAGGATACCTCCTCCTTACAGAAATCCAGTTGAAACAGGATTGAAGTCAGTTCGAGGTTCTTTAGATTTACAACTTAGATTTCAAGCAAGATGCCATATAAATAAAATATTTGATGCTATATTAAAAGGAAAAGAGGGAGGATATCCATTTGATGTTAAATTTGCATGGTTTGTGAACAACAACTTTTTAAACCAATTAGGAAATGCTAATAAATCTGCAGAAGCTTTGAAAAAGCTAGACTACATGGTTATAGCTGATTTATGGCTTACACCAACAGCAAGATATGCTGATATAATTCTTCCTGTAACTACCATAGCTGAGAAAAGTGATTTAGTAAGACCTTGGCCTTCTGGACCTTACTTTTTATATGCAAACCAAGCCATTGAACCTATTGGAGAATGCAAGTCTGATTTAAGAATCGCTGAAGAATTAGCAGATAAGCTTGGATTAGAAGAATTTGAAAAATTTCCAGATGAGGAAAAAGCATTAAAATTTTTAATAAAATTAAGAGAAGACACTAGAAAAAACATACGAGATATAAACAAATTTAGACAAGATGGGATACATCGTCTTAAACTCGAAGGACCTTATGTAGCATTTAAAGAGCAAATTGAAAATATTGAGAATAAACCATTTGATACTCCTTCGGGTAAGATCGAGATTTTTTCTCAAAGGATTGCCAATTTAAATGATCCCGAAAATCCTCCAATTCCCAAGTACATGGAAAGATGGGAAGGGCGATATGATCCCTTAAATAAAAAATACCCAATACAATTGATATCACCACATCCTAAAAATAGGGTTCATTCAGAATTATATTTAGTTAAATGGCTTAAAGAGGTTGAACCTCATGTTGCATGGATTAATCCTATTGATGCTGAGGCAAGAGGAATAAAAAATGGAGATGAAATTCTAGTATTCAATGATAGAGGAAAACTCAAAATTAAAGCATGGTTAACAGAAAGAATAATTCCAGGAGTAATTAGTATTTTTGAAGGAGCTTGGTATGATCCGGATGAAAATGGAATCGATCGAGGTGGATGTGTCAATACTTTAACAAAAGATGCATATTCTCCTGGAGGAGCATCTGCTTTAAAATCATGTCTAGTAGAATTTAAAAAATTTAAAGGAGGAACCTAACATGCAAATTGGCTTTCATTTTGATCAAACTCGATGCATTGGATGTTCTGCTTGTGTTGTAGCGTGTAAGGATTGGAATGACATTCCGGCTGGTCCAGAGAAATGGATAAGAATTATTTATAACGAAAAAGGAAAATTTCCTAATGTATATGTAAGCTATCTTATTAATCCCTGCTTTCATTGTGAAGATCCTGTATGTATACCAGTTTGTCCTGTTAAAGCAATTACCAAAAGAAGTGAAGATGGAATTGTCATTGTTGATAGTGATAAATGCCTAGGTAATGAAGAATGTGATTCAAAATGTTTTAAAGCATGTCCTTATGATGCCCCCCAATTTGGGCCTGAAAAAGGAGCAAAAATGCGAAAATGCAATTTTTGTTTAGATAGACATTTAGAAGGTAAGTTACCCTCATGTGTTGAAACTTGTCGCACAATTTCGAAATATGGAAATATTAAAAATACTGACAACTTTACTTATTCTCAGAGAACTAAACCTGCCATTGTTTTTAAGCCAAAAAATAAATAGAAAATTTATCATTTCAAACCTTAAGCTTTTTTTATTTTAATTCAATTTTATTAAACCTATTTATTTAATTCTATTACACAATTTTAACTCATGTTATCTTTAGATTATAAAATCAGAGATAAAAAATAAAATTTAAAAAATTTTAAAAAAGAAAATAATTAATTTTCTATTAGTATTACACTATTTCTCAGAAACCATTTTATCTAAATCGTGTGAAATCAATTTAGTGGTATTTTTCTCATTGAATTTCAATCTGCTCTTATTTAACTCATCGTCGATTCCAGCTATTTTTTTAACCATTGTTTTTCGAGCTTCAATGTCATATTGTGTCGTAATAGCTATTTCTTCCATAACTGGGCTTCCTCCTCCATGGTAGCTTCCAAAAAGATGGATTCCTCCTGTTGCAGAACAAATCATATCACCAACATATCGCCAGAATTGTGCGGCATTTTCAGGTGATATCATCGGGTTTCTAGTAATATATTTATATAGTTTATCCTTCAATTTAGGATTAACAAAATCTCGTTCATGCGGGAACGTTGCTGGAATACCACCACAAATATCCGTTATTATCTCAGCTTCACGAAAGACATTTTCTCCAGTTAAACACCTTCCAACATTGCAGTAAATGGAGTTTGGAATATAACTTCCTGGCCCATAAGGAATAAAACCTACTCCAGGCATATATACTTCTGATTTTCCCAAATCAGATGCAGTATATCCAGCAGCATAACCAAGTTCCGTAACTAAGATTAATTCTGCTAACTTATGTCTAACATGTGTTGCCTTAGCTATGTTGTTATATTCTGCAGCTAAGGCCGCTGTTCCCGTCATTATATCTCCAATTGCAGGTTTGCACCCCGAATAACTATGTCGGTGAAAAAGGCCAAATAGTAAGGCAAGGGCACCCCCATGCTGATATTCACCGCATAAAAAGACTCTTTCCCAGGGAACGAATACATCATCAAAAATTATATATGAATCTGTGGCTCCTGGTTGAAAACCGCGTGGAAAATGTTCCCTTTTTCGAAGATTGTGAATGGTAACCACTTGAGTAACACCCTCATAATCTCCTGGTACCGCGAATGCAACCGCATAATCTTTATCTTCTGGTCTTAATGCTCTTGTTGGGATAACTAGTAGTTCGTCAGACACTGAAGCTTCTGAAATGTGTAACTTACAGCCACTAACTATAATTCCATCTTTCTTCTTTTCTACAACATGCACATACATATCAGGATCTGCTTGTTCAGCAGGTCTTTTAATTCGATCACCCTTTACATCAGTTTGAGCACCAGCTGAGACTAAATCTTCTTGTTGGAATCGTAATAACCATTTTTTAAAATTTTCGTGGTAATGAGATTCTCCATTATTTAATTTATCAGCTTCATATGAAACATTATATATTGCATTCGCTGCATCGCAACCCATACATCGTTGAATACATCCACCAACTTTTTGACATAATTTACGCGTCATATCTTGCTTTTTATGAAGATCTTCAGTGCTATGATGAATGTGCGTAAATCGATTAATAATTTCACCAGTAAGATGAGATTTAACTTGGATTAAATCTTTGTATTCAGGATCATCAAAAGCATCGAAGGTTGTTCCAATCGTATTTAAACAGTCCATCTGAAGGGCGTCTAATCTATCGATTTCCTTTCCATCATAGTATAGATTTGACTTCATTCTGCCTAAATCTTTCATGTACTGTTCTTTTGTCCTAACCATTTCTTATCATCTTTTTAAATTACTTTTTTTGGTTTAATTATTTAATTGTTTTAATTTAGAATTTTTCATAATTCAATATTTGACATATTATAATAATACCTAAAACCTTATTATAATAATCCTTATAACTAATTTCTTTCATTTTTTATCTATTTTAAGAAATAATTACGAACAAATAAATGAAATATGTATATTTAATAAATAATTCTTAATTTAATAAAAATAGAATGTAAATATACAATAAAATTACTAAATACCAAGAGAATGATAAGTATGGTTTTAGAAACAAATATTACCAAAATGTTTGGAATTAAACATCCAATTGTTGCAGCTCCAATGGGTCCATTTTACACAACAGAATTAACGATTGCAGTATCAGAAGCTGGAGGATTAGGTGTACTCAGTCATAGTGCTCTATTAAGTGATTATTTGAATGGAAGAAATCCAGTAGATATAATGAAAGAGAATATGCTTAAAGTGATAGAGCATACTGATAAGCCTTTTGGATTTAATATAAGGACTTCCAGGAGAGAAACCTATGCACCTCAATTTGTTAAAGATATTCCTAAATTTATAATGGAAAATCAAAGATTGAAAGAACAATGTGTTTACGCGATTACAAGCGCAGGATCCTCAAAAACATTACCTCAATCAAAATCATTCCAAAAATTAAAAGAAAATGGTTCAAATATTAAACATTTTCATGTAGCACCAGCATTATGGCTAGCTGATAAATGTGTTGCTTCAAACGTAGATGGATTAGTAGTAACTGGAGGTGAAGGAGGAGGGCATCAATCTTATGAAAAAATTAGTACATTAGTTTTACTACAACAAGTTATGCAGAAACATCCTGATATGCCTGTAATTGCCTGTGGTGGTTTTGCAACAGGAGAAGGCCTTGCTGCAGCATTATCAATGGGTGCAGGGGGTATTGCAATGGGTTCTAGATTCATTGCTTCAAAGGAAAGTGAATTTCATGAGACATATAAAAATATTGTCCCTCCCGCTAAAGCTCAAGATACAGTATTGGTAACTGGAGCACTAGGGCCAATCAGGCTTTGGAAGAATGAATATTCTTTGCATCATGGTCTTGTGTCAGATAAAGAATCAAAAATGGCTGAAGAAGCAGCTATGACTCAGGAAGATATAATTGCTGAAGGAAAAGCATATGAAGAGGCATACACAGGAGATATTAATTCAGGAGCTGTTTTATTGGGGCAAAGTATCGGAATAATAAATAGTATTGAAAATATAAAGAAAATTATAGAAGAAATTGTTCAAAACGCAGAAAAACACTTAAAAAGTGCGTATAGTCTAATCAAATAAATCATAATGAAGATTTATTTTTTTTACTTTTTTATTTAATTTTAAACGATTTTTAAGCAAATCTTTTTTGTAAAATATAATTTAAACTAGATTTGAGGTAGAATAAAATTCCTTGACCAATAATTTAAGATATTTAAAAACATTATAAATAAAAACTCTATTCAGATAATTTTAAAAAAACATAAAAAACCATCAAATTTAGTGATTATAATTAAACCTATAAACAAATTTAAAACTTACAAATTTGATGCTGCTCCATTCTTCTTTTTTATTGATATATTCCCACCTGAGTATTTAAATCCTTCAAAACCTCATCTAGTATCTCTTATAGAATCAATCAAAACTAATCCAATTATGCCATTACCTATGAGAGTTGATCGTGTGTTTAATGGAGAAAAATCAATTTTAATTCGTCCCAGTGAACCAATATCGTATATGATTTCAGAAGATCTTTCTGCAATCATCAACCCAACTCCATTTCTTCAAGTGGGTATGGAAAAACTTCTATATTTCACAGAAATACGAGCTCGTGAAAAACTAATTCTCCCTCTCACATCTGAACGTGTAATAAAATGGTGGAATTCAACTAAATTCTTATATGGAAACATTTCTTTTATTGAAAAAGATTTCTCTGATTTTTTAAAAGCTTATTTGTATACAATTGTAAAAAATAGGGTTGAAGAGATGGATTTGGTGAAATCCGCTATGAACTACTGCAAATATATAGCGGATACCTGCAAAAAAAGACTTGAGCAAAATAAAATTATAGCAGAAGTAAAAGGGGAGCAAATTAATATGAATCTTTATAAAAGAAAGGATATCTCCTATTATACTAAATTTAAGAAAAGAGAAGAAACTCAATATCGTCCTGAACTTATCGATATCGAAGTTTATGATCTTTCTGATAAAGGATTCACTGGAAATGATGATCGGTCAAAAATTTTTAGGGAGTTAAAATCAAAAAGAATAAAGTACATACCTCTTTTAATTTATGAGGATTTACTTGAATGTATGCTGCAAAACATAAAAGATCTTGAAAATAACACAAATAAAATTTTAGATCCTTCATTATTATTAGAAAATAAGGTAATTATTTTAGAAACGCCGAAAGAAAAGGATTCAGTAAACTTTCAGGAATACTCATGGTGGCAAAACTTTGAAAATATAAATTTCAAATCCATTTTAGAGTCTATATGGACTACATATGAAAAATTTTATGCTTCTTTTAGTAAGCAACCTATATCATCTATTCGATAATATAATGAAGGCTTTTATAATATTAGGAGCAATTTAACTAAATTTTCTAAAAAATTTTAAAGGTGATAGTTTATATTCAACTCATTAATAAATAATCTTAAAATAGAGAATTAGCTATCTTTTTTTAAAAATTTAAAACAAGAACCTTAGATTAGAAGTAATGCTTTACAAGGAAGAAAAACCAGCAATTTTAATGCTTCAAGACGGTCGTTATTTTCAAGGGATTGGTTTCGGAGCGACAAAAATAACTACTGGAGAATTAGTTTTTAATACTATGACTGGCGCTGGTTATCTTGAAACTCTAACAGATCCATCGTATTGGGGTCAAATTGTAGTTATGACTCACCCATTGGTTGGAAATTATGGGGTTCCTCCATGGGAAAAGGATAACTATGGTATTACTAAGTATTTTGAATCTGAGTCTATAAAAGTAACTGGTTTTGTAGTGAATGAGTGCTGTAAAGAGCCGAGTCATTATCAAAGCGAAAAATCTCTTGATGAATTTTTAAAAGAACAAGATATCCCAGGAATTGAATGGATTGATACACGAGCAATTACAAAAATCTTACGCGAGGAAGGGGTCCAATTAGGAGCTTTAGCCGTATATGAATCTGGTGAGAAACCTGATATTGAAAATTTAAAGCAAATTGCTGTAAATGCTCAAGATCCTAACCTTCGACATCTATCCAGTGAAGTTTCTACTAAAAAAATAATTACTCATACTCCACTAAATCCGATTGGAAAAGTTATTCTGCTAGATATGGGTGTAAAGCTTAATATCATACGAAATCTTGTTACGCGAAGACTCGAAGTGTTAGTAGTTCCATATAATTATACTTATGAACAAATTATGTCTTTTGAACCAAATGGTGTGTTTATTTCCAATGGCCCTGGTGATCCCGCAATATATAAAGAAGCTATTGAGGTATGTAAAAATTTATTGAATAATAACGTACCAACAATGGGAATTTGTTTAGGAAATCAAATAATTGGCTTAGCAGCGGGAGGATCTTCATATAAATTAAAATATGGCCATCGAGGTGGGAATAAAACTGTTATTGATCCAGAAACAAAAAAGTGTTATATAACTTCGCAAAATCATGGTTTTTGTATAAAAGACTTTGAAAAAGGTGGATTTAAAGAAAACCTAAAAAATATTGATGATTCTTCCAATGAAGGAATAATTCATGAAACAAAACCAATTTTCGCAGTTCAATTTCATCCTGAGGCATGTCCTGGGCCATGGGATTCATTATATTTATTTGATAAATTCCTGGATATTATGGGGGTTAAATAAAAATTCCATTAGATAAAACCATCAAAAAAGCATTGATTTTAGGCTCAGGCGGTATTCGTATTGGGCAAGCGGGAGAATTTGATTATAGTGGTTCGCAGGTTTTAAAAGCTTTAAAAGAAGAGGGTATAGTAACAATCCTAATTAATCCTAATATTGCCACAATTCAGACTGATCCCCAATTATCTGACAGACTATATTTATTACCTCTTAATGTGGATTATGTAGAACGAGTTATTAAAAAAGAGCGACCAGATGGAATTTTATTAGCATTTGGAGGTCAAACTTCTTTAAATGTTGGAGTTGAACTAAATGAGTTAGGAATTTTAGAGAAGTATAATGTTAGAGTATTGGGAACCCCAATCGAAGCCATTGAAGCTACAGAAGATCGCGATTTATTCATAAAAGCAATGGAAAAATCCACTGTTAAAGTATGTAAAAGTCAAGCAGTAAATTCATATACTGAAGCGATAAATGCTGTTAATGAGATTGGGTTTCCTTGTATGATTCGAGTAGCCTATACATTGGGAGGGCGTGGATCGGGTATTGTCAATAATATGAAGGAATTTGAACGAATGGCAAGGAAAGGATTAGCACAATCCCGAATAAATCAGATATTAATAGAGGAAAGTATATGGGGTTGGAAAGAGATTGAATATGAAGTTGTAAGAGACTCTGAAGACAACTGCTTTATTAATTGTAATATGGAAAACTTCGATCCAGTTGGTCTCCATACAGGAGAGTCAATTGTTATAAGTCCTAGTCAAACCCTCACAAATGAGGAGTATCAGATGCTCCGCTCAGCTTCTATCAGAGTTATTAGAAACCTTGGAATTATAGGAGAATGCAATATTCAATATGGTTTAGATCCATTTTCAAAAGAATTTAGGGCTATAGAGGTAAATGCTCGACTCTCAAGATCCTCAGCACTTGCATCTAAAGCAACTGGATATCCTTTAGCATATATAGCAGCAAAATTGGCAATAGGTTATACACTACCAGAACTAATAAATAAGATTACAGGAGTAACAACAGCATGCTTCGAGCCTGCTTTAGATTATTTAGTACTTAAAATCCCCAGATGGGATTTAACAAAATTTCAAAAGGTTGATCGTAGAATAGGCTCTCAGATGAAAAGTGTTGGCGAAGTAATGGCAATTGGTCGAACATTTGAGGAAGTTCTTCAAAAAGCTATTAGGATGCTTGATATAGGAATGAAAGGACTTATAGCAAATGATTTAGAACCTATTAAAGATTTAAATGAACTGAAGTATGCCTTAAGAAATCCAACTGATTTGAGAGTATTTAGGCTTGCTGAAGCTATAAAAAAAGGTATCTCGATTGATGAAATCTATCGCTTATCACGAGTAGATAAGTGGTTTTTATATAAAATAAAAAATATTATCAGTGTCGAACAAAAACTTAAAGATCTTGATTTATTAGAAACTAGCGATCATGAAAAAAAATATTGGCTGGAAAGAGCTAAACGATTTGGTTTTTCTGATGGTCAAATTGCCAAAATAATAGGAGTCGATACAATTTTTTTAAGGCAAATGAGAAGAAGGTTGGAAATCCACCCGTTTGTCAAAAGAATCGATACTTTAGCTGCAGAATGGCCAGCAATTACTAATTATTTATATCTAACATATGGAGCTTCTGAACACGACATTGATTTTGAGCAGGAATATAAGGAAAATTTAAGAAAAGTTATTGTTTTAGGTTCAGGAACTTATCGTATAGGTGCTTCGGTCGAATTTGACTGGGGTTCAGTTAATTGTTTATGGGGTTTAAAAAATTTAGGTATAGATCAGGCTATAATGATTAATTATAATCCCGAAACTGTTTCCACTGACTATGATACTTCAGATAAGTTATATTTTGAGGAATTATCTGGCGAAAGAGTGTTAGATATTTGTGAACTCGAAAAAGCAGAAGGAGTAATTGTTTCAGTAGGAGGTCAAATAGCTCAAAATCTTGCTTCAAAATTTTCTAAATATTCTGAAATCTTCAGAAAAGCAAGTCTAAACATTCTTGGAACGCATGGAAGTCGTATAGATATGGCAGAAGATCGTTCAAAATTTAGTAATTTATTAGATCAACTGGATATAAAGCAACCCCAATGGAGTATGTTAATAAGTAAAGAGGATGCATTAAAATTTGCTAAACATGTAGGTTATCCTGTATTAGTGAGACCTTCATATGTTCTAAGCGGTGCTGCGATGAGAGTGTCTTATGATGAAAAAACATTAACAGATACTCTTGACCTCGCTGCTGCTGTTTCTCAAGAATATCCTGTGGTAATTACCAAATTCTTCACTGGAGCAAGAGAAATTGAAGCTGATGGTGTGAGTGATGGAAAGAATGTATTTATTGGAGCTATTGTTGAACATATTGAAAATGCTGGTGTTCATTCGGGAGATGCTACAATGTCAATACCACCTCAAACAATTTCCGAAAAAGTTATAAAAAATATAGAAAAAAATACTAAAGAAATTGCCTTAGCTTTAAAAATAAGAGGTCCTTTCAACGTTCAATACCTAGTAAAAAACGAAGAGGTATACGTTATAGAATGCAATCTTAGATCGAGTCGATCTATGCCATATGTTTCAAAAACAAGGGGGATTAACCTTATGAGACTTGCTGCTGAGGTTTTTATGGGAAAAGAGATTCCTCAACGTATTATGGAACTTTCATATGGAAATTATGTTTCAATAAAAGCTCCAATGTTCTCGTTTATGAGATTAGATAAAGCTGACCCATTACTCTCTGTTGAAATGGCTTCTACGGGAGAAGTGGCGTGTATTGGTGATGACTTTCCTGATGCTTTAATTAAATCTCTTGAAGCGACAGAAATGAACATCCCAATTCATGGGGGAAATGTTTTAATTTCAGTTGGTGGAGAAGAGTTGAAGAGGCGTATGATTCCCTTAGCAAAGAAATTAAAAGATCTAGGATTTACTATTTTTGCGACTGAAGATACTTCATTAGCATTAAAAAAAAATGGAATTTATGCTGTTAAACTCTATAAAATTCATGAGTATGGTTTAGAACCAAATATTATGGGATGTCTTCAGAATGGTGCAATTGATCTAGTGATAAATATTCCACTTCCTACTACAGTCGAAGAAAAATTTAGGACTATAATGGAAGATGAATATAAAATAAGAAGAATGGCAGTAGATTATAATATTCCTGTAATTATTAATTTAGAACTTGCTGAAGTATTAATAAATGCAATAGAAAAAGTTCGGAGAAAAGAAGTTGAGATTAAATCTCTTAATGAATATCTCGATTCTTTAAAAGAAATTTATTGGTAAATTCTTATGACGATCTCCCCTTTAGCATAGCTATAAATGCTGTTAAAACTCCGAATAGCAATATATTTATAAGGCCATGAATTATAACCTGAACCATGACTTCTTCAAAAGTGCAACTAAAACAAACAAACGCTAAAACAATACTATCAATCAAAGCTATAATAATAAACACTAAAATACAAGTTATTGAGGTTAAAATCCATCCTCCTACTGATTTAACAATATCCCCTCCCATTAAACCTGCAACAACCGAAGCAACAATAAGTGATATAAAAAAACCAAAGTAGAATACCATAAATCCAATTAATGCTTGGTTTGCTCCCAAAATTAAGAGATCCCATGGAAAAAATAGCATAGGGTAAATTAACCTGAAAAATACAAATACTGGATGTGTTGAATACCTAGGGAGTTCTAAATCTATTAATAAACCTACAATTGAATAGCTAATAATAGTTATTAGAAAATTCAAAATAAAAAATGTTATAAGGCTAAATAAGTAAGCTCTAACAAGCCCCGTTTTCATTTTTATAAAACCTCTTGTTTAAATTTATTTGAATTTAATGTATATTTCTTAAAACGTTCATTAACATATATAAAATTTTATAAATTACCTAACAAAAATGTAAAAAAGTGAATCAGAATTTACTGTATATATTGAATTATTAATAGATATCTTGAAAAATTTTGTAAATATATCACAATTTATCAGTAATTTAATAACCTAATATATTTTTAGGTGTTCA
Organism: Promethearchaeota archaeon; assembly: GCA_048941605.1. GTDB lineage: Archaea > Asgardarchaeota > Lokiarchaeia > Sigyniarchaeales > SOKP01 > Loki-b32. The sequence continues at coordinate 12,282 of JBHLNL010000006.1, forward strand.
AGAGATTTATTACCGTGGTTATATTTTAATTAGATTGAAAATCATTGGAACTCAATGGAAAGTCACAGAAAAGTTAAAAGGCTTAAAATCGAGCAATTTAAATGAGGATTGGCAAATTACATATGCCACTCCTGTATATGGTGGTTGGGATTTAATGGTAGAATGTATTTTTGACAAACTTAATGATTTAGATAAAATTGTTTCATTCTGTAGGACTGACCCTGAACTATCTCAATGGATAGAGGCAACGACTACCCTAATTAGTACTAAAAAGAATTATTAAAATTATATAAAATTGAAAAAAGTATCAGTTATAAAAAATAATAAGGTGGACCCCATAGATAATATTCAAAAAACATTGGTTCGGTGTAATCGATGTATCTAAATACTACAAACATAATAACACTTATCATTATTAACAAGACAACTACTATTACAGCTAAAGCCCATATTGTCCTTTGCATGGATATCACTCTTTGTTCCAGAGTTTTTGGAGCGATTTCCTCATCTTTCTCTTTGGTAATCATTCCACTTTCACCCCCTTTTTAAATGTAATAATATATAAGTAATTAGAAGATTTTTCAATGTTTTGGATTATAATATTTAAATAAGATTTAAAAAAACCTAAGCGAACATGTGAAAAGATTGCAAAATTAATTTAATCACCATTTATTTAAGCTTTAAATAATAATTCATCTACAATTTCTTGAAAATTGATGGAAAAAAGCTATGGGGTCTTCCCTTAGAATATTATGTTCTTTGAGTACACAAATTACTCGAAAAAAATAAGTATATAATGACAAGATTTTTTTTATGTTATTGTCAGATTATCTCAGAAGGCATCCTTAAAGATCGTACCCTAACTATTTTCATTTCAGAGCTTCCATAACTATATAATAAGAGGGGATTACATATAACAAACAATAAAGAATTATTTGAGTTATTTTTTGAATTATCTTCAAGAAAAGGGTCTAAATACGCTACAGAAGTGAGCAATAGGCAAAAAAATGAAATCATTATTGAAAAATTCGAAAATTCTTTAGATATTCTAAATACAATGTTAATGAATATGATTCAATTAAAAACCGGTGCTAGAATCGGGATGTCGGTCTCTATTGATTTGACTCGAGAAACTTCTAAATTATTTACCGATAGGATTAACAAATTACATTATATTTTAGATAAGCATAGAGAAACTTTAAGTGAGAAAATAGTAGAGAAAATTGGAAAATACTTTGATATGGTTGCGCCATCTGGACTTCTGAGTTCTGAAGAATTCTTAAAATCAGATATTGCTTTAAATATATTAAAAGAATTTATTCATAAGTATAATCGTGCTTCAAGCTGTTTTACTCACATATCTCTTACCATAAAACAATTAACTGATATTTTAAATCTTGAAGGTAATTATAAAAATCCTCAAATAATAAAGGATAAGAAATATCTGGAAGCCCTTTTAAAATTAATGATCATAATTTCAAAACCTCGAAAAGGGATTTACGATTTCTTCTCCTGATTAAATTTTAATAATTTAAAGAGCTTACCCAAGAATTTGATATGTTTAAGTTCATTATCAAGATTTACTTTTTTTGGTAATAATCTAACTTCTATTCCCGATTACATTAAAGAAATGAAGGATAAAGGAGTAAAGATATATTACTAATAAGTTTTTACTACATTGAGTCTGAATATAGTTTAAATTGAATGTTAATTTAATTTGTATAAGTTTTAAGAATAATTTGATGAAATTGCTTAGGTTGTATTTGTAACTCCTCTAACAACCACATTCTAAGTTTTACTTTCTCTAATTCTTCTTCCAACCTTACATCATATGCAATTTCTTTATCAGACACAATTAGTTAATAAAACTAATAATATTTAAATTAATCCTTAATATTTCAAAGGAAATTGTCGGGATTATTAATGAGTTAATATGACTCTTAGTTTTTGTGTACAAAATACAATACTATATTTACAGAAACAATTCCATGAAGACTTCATCTTCATAATTAGTATCCATTTTTACCTGACGAGATAATATACCTTTTTGTACAAAGCCTAAATTTTTATAAAACTTTATAGCATCAGAGTTGGTGGCTCGAACGTAAATAACAATCTTCTCATATTTATTCTTACGTGCAAAATCAAATGTGTATTCAGCTAATTTAAGTCCGATATTCTTTTTCCGCCACTCAGGAAGAATAAATGTACCGATAACCCCAACATGACTAAAATATTTTGAAAATTTAGCCCATAGATCTAATGATTGAAAACCTATAATTTTATCTTCATTTTCAGCCACAAATATACCTTCCCGATTTGAAAGAGAAGAAATATAATCTTTCTCTTGTTTAACTGTGAAAGGGTCGCTTATAGCAGTAAATTTCTTCTCAGTACATATAACTTTCCAAATTTTTGATATTTCTTCAGCATCCTCCGTTTGAGCCTTTCTGATATTAATTTCTATCACTTATAACAACTTCTCTTTATGGTTTTTACATTTACTCATAATTTATTTTATGAACGATATTCGCTTTCTGAAATAATTATAATAATAATTTATATTTTGAAGGTAAAAAATCTATTAATCATAAAATACTTCTACAAAATAATTTGACAAATTATTAACTATCATTATAATTGTAAAATTATATGCCAAGTACAGAAGTAAATCAGACAACTGCTAATTATGTAGAATTTACACCGGGGAAAGATCCCTTTGAAAAGGCACGACGGAAAGGGTCGAGAAGATGGATAACATCTCATATTTTTCATGGTTCTAATAAGATTCTATTTATTATTGTATTATTTACAACGATAATAGCAGCAAACTTATCCTCAGCAATTTTAGTTATTATAGGAAAGGCTATAACAGATTTTTTGATAGGCAATCAGTCAAGTCTGCTTTTTTATACTATTTTTGTATTATTACTAAGTGTTGGGACCCCAATATTGCGCTTAGTTAATTATATGCTACGTGAAGTTATAGCACAGAGACTGGAAAGAGATTGTCGAAGAGAATTCTATTCCAACCTTCTTGGTAAAAGTCAGTCATTCCATGATCAACAAAAAATTGGAGAATTGATGGCTCGTGCTACAGACGATGTTCGAACAATGAATTTTTTAATTAGTCCAGCAATATCCTTAATATTTGAGTCTTTTACATCCTTAATAATCCCAATTTTCTATATTATCGCTTTTTACCCTTCGCAATTAATTATAACTCCATTAATTTTTTCTGTATTATTTTTCTTTGCTCTTAAGTCATATATTAGAAAAATTGGACCCGTAACCGGGAAATTGCGAAGTTTTTATGGAATGATGAACGCAACATTGAATGAAGCCCTAACAGGAATCGAAGTTGTTAAAGCAACTGCCCAAGAATCTAAAGAGGGGCAAAAATATTTTGAAAATGCCAATAATTATCGAAATGCTTATGTTGAAGAAGGAGATATTGAAGCTAAATATCTCCCAATATTAATTTTAGCATTAACAATCACTGGAGGTCTTATACATGCTATAATTCTTAATTTTATGGGATTAATAAAGATTGGAGATATAATTGGGTATTTAGGACTACTAGCATTACTACGCTTCCCTACATTTATATCCATTTTTGTTTTTGCAATCATTCGACTTGCTGTTTCCAGCGCTCAGAGATTGCTCGAAACGATGAATAAAAAAACAGAAATTGATGAAAATGTTGAAGGATATAAAAAAGAAATTGAGGGTGCCATTAAATTCGAAAATGTCTCTTTTAGTTATCCAGGAAGCGAAAGATCAGTATTAAAGAATATAAGTTTTGAAGTTAAACCAAGTCAAACTTTAGCAATTGTAGGAACTACAGGATCAGGCAAAACAACTTTGACAAAATTGATTTCTCGATTATATGATGTTAATGAAGGAAGAATTTTGATTGATAATGTTGATATCCGTAATTATGCTTTAAAATCATTACGAAATCAAATTTCTTATGTAGATCAAGATGTATTTTTATTTTCTACAAGTATTTTTGAAAATATATCATTTGGTTATACAGGTTCGATTGAGCAAGTCATTGAAGTGGCAAAAGAAGCTCAAGCACATGAATTTATCTCTAATTTACCAAACCAATATTATTCCGAAGTTGGGGAGAGAGGTGTTCAATTAAGTGGAGGCGAAAGACAAAGAATTGCCATAGCTCGTGCATTTCTAGTAAACCCAAAAGTTTTAATATTAGATGATTCGACTTCAGCAATAGACTCTAATACAGAAGATAAAATTCAGAGAGCCATTCGAAATATCCTTAAAAATAGGACAACAATTCTTATTACACATCGTTTAAGTCAAATTCGATGGGCTGATTTAATAATTGTATTAAAAAAAGGAGAGATCGTAGCAAAAGGGACCCATGAAGAATTATTAAAAACCTCAGAAGAATATCAAAGAATTTTTATCAAGAAATTTGATGTTGAAATTGATACATTAATTAAAAAATGTGAGGAGGCTTAGAGATATGGCATATGGGTGGAATCTAGAGGCCGAAGAGTATGATAGAGAATTCGATGACAGAGTATTATTAAAGCGTATATTCTCTTATTTTGGTCCTTATAAACGTTTTATGATAATAGTCATTTTGACTATAGTTATATCATCTGTTACATCCGGTTTTGTACCCGTTTTAACCAGTATTATTATCAATAATTTAGAGACAAATAGAAATGCTTTCTATATATTCGCAGTAATAATTATTATTCTTATTTTTAATTTATTAAGTTATGTCTTTAATTACCTTCAGCAACGATTTGCTTTTCGGGTTATAGGTGGTGTTGTTTTAGATCTTAGAAAAGATGCTGTAGATGCAGTTTTAAATCATGATCTTTCTTTTTTTGACAGAAATCCAACAGGCAAAATAGTTAGTCGAGTAAATTCAGATAGTGAAACTTTTGGAACAACTGTCGATTTATCTATCCAATTAGTATCATCAGTTTTGATTGTCTTCTTTTTAATGATTATAATGTTCTTCATAAATATTTTATTAACTCTGGCAATAATCATTGCAGTTCCAGCATTTTTTATATTAGCATTATCATTTCGAAAAGTAGCTAGGAAAAAGACATTATTAGGGCAAAGAGCTTTAGCATCCGTTAATGATTTTGTCAAAGAGAGTTTTTCGGGCATTCAAATAGCAAAAACTTTTCGTCAAGAAGAAAAAATATATGAGAAGTTCAATAAAGTAAACGATACATCTTATAAAGTTAATCTAAGAAGAGCATTTATATTGAATGCTATCTTCCCGTCCTTAGGAATTATACAAGGTATTACTATAACTTTATTAGTACTTTTTGGTGGTAGTAATGTTTTAGGAGGAACAATAAGTGCTGGAGACTTAAATCTATTCCTCCAAGGTACAACTTATTTATTCTTTCCTTTATTATCAATTGCTGCATTCTGGCCTACGTTTCAAGCTGGAATGGCCGCCAGTGAACGTATTTTTGCGCTCATTGATACTATACCATTGGTGATTCAAAACGATGATATCAAGCCTTCTAGATTAAAGGGGGATATTGAAATTAGAAATTTGATATTCCAGTATGAAAAGAATAAAAATGTTTTTAATAATTTTAATCTCTCAATTAAATCAGGAGAATCAATCGCAATTGTTGGGCATACTGGAGCGGGAAAATCCAGTTTAGCTAGACTCTTAGCGAGATTTTATGAATTTCAAGGAGGAGATATTTTAGTAGATGGCGTAAGCATTAGAAACTATGATCTTAAAGAATATCGAAGACAAATTGGAATTATTCCTCAAATACCTTTTCTTTTTGCAGATTCAATTGAAAATAACATAAAATATTGTTGCGTAGACGCAAATAAAGAAGATGTCTACAATTCATTAAATGTAACTAGTGGTTCTGATTGGATTACTGAATTATCTAAAGGATTAGAAACCGATACTGGTGAAAGAGGTAATCGTCTTTCAATGGGTCAACGACAATTAGTTGTTTTTGCGCGTGTCCTATTAGAAAATCCCTCTATTCTTGTTTTAGATGAGGCTACTGCCTCAGTAGATCCTTTTACTGAAACGAGAATTCAAGATGCTTTACAAAAAACAATTGAAGGACGTACCTCAATTATAATTGCTCATCGTCTCTGGACAGTACAACACGTAGACAGAATTATAGTACTTGATCATGGGAAAATTGTAGAAGAAGGAAACCATGAGGAGTTGATGACTAAAGGTGGTACATATGCTGAGCTTTATAATACTTACTTCCGTCATCAGTCACTAGAATATATTGAAAGGGTAAAAGAAATTACATAAAGAATATGAATAAAAAAAAAAAATTTAATTTTTTAATTAGCTTTTTATTTTTGCAAGGATATAAGCGAAAATTAATATTCCACCGGCAACAATTGTTAAAATCATTCCAATTCCCATAATAATAGTTAATTCAATTGAAATTCCAAGTTGCTCTAGACTATAAGGAATGCCATACAATAAAAAGAAAAAAACGAGTAAATCGCCAATAATATATAATAAGCCATTTCTTAACCATTTTTTTCGAGCTTTTTTCAGTTCTCTATTTCCAGTTTTAACTCGAATTCCTGAAATTATTAATAGTAGAGCTCCAAGAATAAAAAAAATTATAAAAGCAATTCTAACAAATAACAAACCCATTTGGAGTCCTGAGAGATCGGATTCTATTAAGAGGTATGGAGCAAGCGCGTCCATTATTCCCACTCCAAATGGTGATAAATCTCCAACTATCGAAAAAGGAATTACAGAATAATAGATACTTACGGTCATTATTGGGAATAGAAGCGATATTAATAACACTGCAGCAGCGATTATAGGAAATATAAAAAGAAAATCTTTAGTTTCCGCCATCTTTATTTGCCTCAAAATTTATTTTTAAATTTAGAGATAACAAATAATAAGTTACAATTTTTTAAAAAACTTTTAAAAAATCTTTAATGCAAAATATTGGAATTTTTATTACTCCACAAAATATAATAATTAGACTAAGGATTTTTATTTAGGGGTTATTATTCAAATTCCAATTTATGTAAAAAATGGTCTATAAAAGAAATTTATAGTTATTTTAATTCAAATACCATAAGGAATAAGTTAAATTTTATGATTTTTAAAGGGTTGAGGTATTATTATGAAAGTTAGTATGAGGTATGATGAAATTTTAGAGGAAAGTTTGAAAGAGCAACTGCGTTGGTTAAAAGAAGAATTTGAAATTCTGTTTAAATCTAAATTACAAAATTATGTTAAAAAGGATAAAGAAATTGCTAATGCAATCCTAGACTATGTAATAGAAAATACCTGCGCATATGATAGCATTATATTGTACAATTTGCTTTTTGATACTATGGAAGATATTGAAAAACAATACCCCAACCTTTTTCAATAGTGTGCATCAAAAAATTCCATTACAATGACATTTGTGAAGTTTTATAATCGAATATAGCGATTTCTTTCCCAATCAGATACTACAACTCTATAAGCATCATATTCTTCTAGTTTAGCATAGTAATAATTCTTGAATGCAGTTTCCCCAAATACTTCTTTCATAAGTTCAGAATTTTTAAATTCCGCTAATGCTTCATGTAGGCTCCCGGGTAAAGATATGATTCCTTCCTTCTCCATTTCTTTAGAAGATAGATGGTATACATTTCTATCTGTTGGTTCAGAAATTTCAATGTCATCTGATAAAATACCTTCTAGTCCTGAAGCTAGAAGAACACTAAATTGCAGATATGGATTTCCAGAAGGATCTGGGCACCGAATCTCACACCTTGCAGCACTAGACCGTTCATGAAAATCAGGTACTCTGATAAGAGGAGATCTATTTCGAAAACCCCATGCAAGATAAACTGGAGCTTCAAATCCTGGAACGAGTCTTTTATAAGAATTAGGCCAGCTACTTAAAACGGCACACATTGCTCTAGCATGTTTTAATTGTCCAGCAATCCATTTTTTCATTAAAAGCGAGATATTATCCTTGTCCTTATCATCATAGAATGTATTATTCCCATTTTTCCATAGAGATTGATGCACATGCATCCCCGAACCATTTATACCATGAAAGGGTTTAGCCATAAATGTGCCTACAAGGTTGTGATAAGCGGCAACAGTTTTAACTATAGTTTTTATTGTGATTGTATTATCCGCAGTATTTACAGCTTGGTCATAGCGGACATCTATCTCATGTTGTCCAAAAGCTACTTCATGATGGATACATTCTACATTTATTCCCATAGCATCACAATATTCTGCAATTCGAAACCTTATCATCTCGCTAATATCATAAGGATCATAATCAAAGTATCCTCTCAAATCTGAGGGTTTAAATTCTTGCTTTGTATCAGGAGTAAGTACAAAAAATTCCATTTCTGGGGCACAATAATATGAATAACCATATTCTTCCGCTTTTTTTACTGCGCGTTGCAAAATATATCTAGGATCTCCTTCATAGCGTTGACCATTAGGTTTATAAATATCACAAATAACTCTAGCTACCTTGTTTTCTTTCCTCCATGGTAAAAGATAAAATGTGCTTGGATCAGGAAGTGCAACTTTATCACTCTCTTCAATTGCGCCATACCCTGTTATTGAACTTCCATCAAAATTTTCTCCATCCTCAAAGACCTCTTCAATCCGCTTTGAATTTATCTCAAACGATTTAATAATTCCATGGATATCAGTAAATTGGAGATAAATAAATTTAATATCTTCTTCTTTTATCTTTTCGATTACAGTATTGCAAAAATCCTTTCTCTTAGGGTTGCTTTTTTCAATCATTTTTAATCTAATTTTAATCTTTTTCTATTCTTTCTAATTTTAATATAATTAATCCCTAATTTGTGTTTTATAAATATAATTATGTTCATATATATAAAAATCTTAACATATTCTAGTTCATATGTTAATATAAATGGAAGAAAAAGTTTATATATGATCACTAATTGAATATTAAAGTGAACGGATGATTAATTTTATAATTTTTGTCGTTCTAAAAAATGGACATTTGGATCGCTTTTCACATTAAATTTGTACAATTGCATACTTTTATAATTATTATATAACTTTCTAATAATATGACTAAGCAATCTAGTATTAATGATATTTCCGAACTTGATGTCGAGATTCTAAAGAAGTTAAGTACGGATGGACGAATTTCCCTTCGACAACTTGCAAAAGATTTAGACAATAAATCACCTGTAACGATCAAAAACCATGTTGAAAACTTAGAGGAGCAAGGTATTATCATAGATTATGGTGCAAAAATTAATTATGAAAAATTAGGTTACAATATTATTGCACTTATCGAATTAACAATATCTAAAGGAAAAATGTTAGAAGTAGAACAAGATATTGCTAAAAATCCAAACAATTTTGCAGTTTACGATATTACTGGTGAGTATGATGCTTTAATTCTTGCAAGATTTAAAAATAGAGAGGATCTAAGTAGAATGATAAAGGAGATTCATATTTCCCCTTATGTTGAGCGAACTAATACTCATATTGTCTTAAATATTATTAAAGAAAATAGTTCATTCGTTGAATTGACAGAAAAAGAATCAAAAAAAAATAAATAATTTCATACATGAGAATAAGATCTTTATCCTATTTTACTTAAATGTATTAATTGGTTGTTTTCAATTCCTTGTTTATTTGTTTAATAATCTAAATATGTTTTATAAGAATGTTTATTCTTAAAAAGCAAAATTAATAATACATTATACAAATGTTCAGAAATATGAATGTACGATATAGAATAGTTCAGATTAATAATTAAAATTATACTAACATGTTTAGAAATTAACCGATAAATTTATAAATGTATATAATCTCTTATAATAATAAAAACAAATGGGAAACATTTCCCACAATAGCAAGAACAAGTAAATGTCCTTAAAACAATTTAGAGTACGGTTTCAAGAAAAATTAAAAATGATTGAAAAAGAAATGAAGACATATGAAGAAATGTGTTTAGATAAACTAAAAGAAATAGGAATCTCGTCAGGAGCGGAATGGTCAATAGCAATGGGTTATGAAAGTCCTAATGGATTATCAAAAGTAATAAAACGGATTAAACAAAGCATGCCAGAAAAATTGATAATATATTATGATAGAAAGCCACGACGATATGAGGCTAAATAGTGAAAAAATAAGTAATATGAGGTGAAATTTGAACGATAAAATGTCTTAAATGTGGAGATGAATTTTCTTATGGCAGGAAAATTAGTTGTTGCAATTCTACATATTTTGGGATAATATTTATTGAAAAAAAAAAGGATTATAATTGGAATTGTAATAGTCATATAATTAAAAGTGAATCATATGAACCAATCATCGAAGAAATCTCGGATTTAAATATAATAGATAATGGGATACCAATTTCTTATAATTGGAATTGCGAAACTTCGATAAGGTTTAAAAATCAAGAAAATGGAATTGAAAAAGATTATGTTTTAATCTATGAATAAAAAATCAGGAGGTGTTTTAAAAGAGTTTACAAATAAAACAAGTTCTGCAGATTAGGTGGATGGATTGACTTTCACTGAAATTGAAAAATATTTTAATATTGGTTATATTAATGAAGGATCAAATCCTACACCTTAGATAAATTTAAAAGATAGAAATACCCTACCAGAAACCCTAACAACCCAATCTCATTGGACATCACCAAACAGCCATTATTATTCCCAACTCTTGCCATGGGTTTTGTATAGATCCATGGCAAGAGCTCCACTTAAAATAATCTATATTAATTTTTTATGATAATTTTCACAAATTTGAAATTTGTTTAATTAAAAACACTAAGTTTTAATAAAAGTTCTTTCAGAAAAAAAAAATTTTCATTAAATAATGTTATTTATTTATAAAATGTTCAGAATAACACATCTATTTTAAAAAAGAATTATTAGAAGATCTATAAATAATATACAATGTTTAATCTTTTACCTTAATATTTATTAGGAACATTCACTATATTATTATATAAAATGGGATCTATTTCCCTCAAAACCTAAAAAAAAGTGATAGACATGACGCAATTTTCGAAGAATACTCCTCAATCAAGTTTAATAGGGTCTAAAACCAGATGTGAAGATTCATGTGAGAGTGGATTATGTTCAATATGTATAGAAGATTGCCCTATTTTTTGTGAAGTCTCGAAATCCGCACTTAGGGGTCGGGAAATCTTATATCCTAGAAGGGAATACTTTGGAAACTCTACAGCCGGTTCGCCAAAAGATTTTGGATTCTCGTATAGTGATTTTCAAATTCAGTTTGAAGTACGAGGGGCTAAGGGTATTGAACCTGATGAGGATAAAGTAATCTTTCCTAGTGTAGATCTAAAAATGAAATGGGGAAATATTAACCAGAAATATCCAATCGTTATAGCGGGATTGGGAAGCACTTATGTAGCAAAGCGAAACTGGGTTGGCTTAGCAATGGGAGCGGCTCTAACAGGAATAAGCATAACTATCGGAGAAAATGTTGTAGGAATGGATCCACATGCTCAATTTGCAAATCACACTATATTTCCTAAAGTTATAGATACTGATGATATGAAGTTTAGAATTAAGGCATATCGAGAATTCTGGGATGGTAAGAATGGGGATATCATCGTACAGAAAAATGTTGAAGATACAAGATTAGGTGTTTTTGAATATGTAACTTCAAAACTTGAAATAAATTCTCTTGAAATTAAACTTGGTCAAGGAGCAAAAGCTATAGGGGGTGAGGTAAGATTAGAATCTCTAGAACGGGCGCAGTTATTGCAAAGTAGAGGATATTTAGTATTTCCAGATCCTACTGATCCTATCATAATTGAGCAATGGAAAGAAGGATTGATTCCAGATTTTGAAAGACATAGTAGGGTGGGTTTATCAACTACTAATGATCTTTTAGAAGAAATTGATCAAATTCGTTCAAGTGGTTCCAAAAATATTTTTATAAAAACAGGTGCTTATAGACCAGCAGCTACTGCATGGATTATACGATTAGGTGTTGAAGGGAAAGTAGATGGAATGACTTTTGATGGAGCGGGAGGAGGAACTGGTATGAGTCCAGTGTGTATGATGAATGAAGGATCAATTCCCACAGCTTATTTAGAAGCTCTTGTAGTTGGCTGTCTAGATATGATAAAAGAAAAAAATCATAGTATCACCATTCCCTCCATTGCCATTGCTGGAGGAATTGCTAATGAAACTCAAATTTTTAAAGCACTTGCTATGGGGGCACCATATGTTAAATGCATCGCTATGGCAAGAGCTCCGATCACAGCAGCCATGAAAGCAAAATATGTAGGTGAAACAATTTCTAAGAAAACTGTAACTCCTGCAATGCTTAGAAATTTAGGTTTTTCAAACAATTTTAAACCTGAGACTTTAACCCTTAATAAAGCTTTTATCGAATATGATAATTTACATAGAATTTATGATGGAAGAAAAATCCCACCTTCCGCAATTGGAGTATTTACATATTTGACTAGTAAAATAGGTACTGGTCTAAAACAATTATTAGCGGGAATAAGGAAATTTAATTTAGATTTAATTGATCGTTATGATATTGCATATCTTTCTCAGAGAGCTAAAGACGTATGTAAAAAGTGGAATTTAGGGATAAAATCCCAAGAATCACTAGATTTCGAGAAAGTGCAAAAGGAAATTCATTCTGGAAATTTTTCATGAAATTCTTATTTTCCCAATTTTATTAAAATGAAAAAAAAATAAAGATTAAATATTTATAATTAACTCATTAGATTTTCTAGTTGTTTTACAAAATCTTCATATTGTTTAATTCCTAAACTCCAGAAATCTTTTTTTGTAATGTCTAATCCTACAATTTTACCAAGTTCCTCTGGGGAGACACTACCTCCTGCAGCGAGTAGTTTCTTAAACTTTGGAACAAATCCTTTACCCTCATTTTTATATGTTTGATATAAAGCATAAACAAATAATTGGGCATAAACATAGGGGTAGTTGTAGAATCGAAAATTAGGTATATAATAATGTGGTTTCATAGTCCATTCCCAGTCCATCTCTTCAAACCATTCTACAGAATCTCCATATATTTTATCTCTTCCAGCACACCAATTTTTGGAAATCGTCTTTCCATCCAAATTTTCACCTCGATCAATAGTTTTATATAAATCTTGTTCAAACCACACTCTGGCACTTACCTGAAAAGCAGCTTCTCCAGCATCATCTAATACATGTGCTAAAATTCCCATTTTTTCTTCATTCGATTCTGAAGTTTCAAGAAGGAGATCTGTTAAGAGTAATTCTCCAAAAGTAGAAGCCACTTCTGCAACTGTATAACCAGCATGAAAATTAAAGAAAGTTTGTTTATCAATTGCTAAATAGTCATGGATAGCATGTCCAAGTTCATGAATAAGAGTAAATATTTCATTTAATTCACCAGTATATGTCATTAGAATAAATGCAGACTTGTTATTAAACCAAGCAGCACAATTTGCTCCATTTCTTTTACCTTTTCTAGGACTCGCATCGATATGATTTCGATTGAACATATCATTTACAATTTCAACAAATTCATTATCAAATCTTTCATAAGCTTTAATGACTAACTTCTTTGCATCATCCCACTTATATGTTTTATGAGGCGCTAAAGTAAGTGGAGCACGAACATCAGCACAATTTAGCTTTGGAAACCCAAGAATCTTAGCTTTTAGATTCATATATTTACGATATACTCCTCCACCTTCTTCAATGGCTTTCATTAAATTGTCAATAATCTCTTGAGTCGTATCATTTACGATAAGGCTGTCATGCATTGGACTGTCATATTTCCGTCTTTTTGAATTATTTAACCAATCTCCGCAAACACTTCGGAGAGCTGATGAAAAAACATATTCTTCTTCTCCTAACAACCCGTAAATAGATTTATTTGCTGAGATTCGCGTCTTTCTATCTGGGTGATTAAGTAAAGCGTTAGCTTCTCCATATGATAATTCTTTGTCTACACCCTCAACATTTACTACTATTTTTCTGGTATTCAACCATTTTGCTTGTAGATTACTCCACGCTCTAATTCCGTATTGATCTTTTTCTAGGATTAATTGTTCTTCCACTTCTGATAGATAGTGGGGATAAGCTCTCTTAATTATTTCTAATCTGTGCTTGTAGTTAGAAAGAATTGGATCATCTATTATTTTTGCATTATTATATACATATTTAGCAACTTCTAACTCTAGAAATGCTAAATCTTTTGCAATCTTTGTGTTAAAATCTTCAACTCGATTTTTCAACGTCTCACTCTCTGGAATTGTCATGTTAGCAACGTATAATCGATTTGAATAAAGATCTATTTCATCAATATTAGCTAAAAATTTTTCTTGTTTTTGAATTAATTCTAATAATTTTTGGGGAGTGAAATCAGGGGAATTAATTTTTCCTTTATAGGTTGTTATGAATTCCTCGGTCTTTTTCGAAAGTTTATCCATATTTTCAGTGATTTTTAGATCATCATGACCAGAAAAAATTTCTGTAAGATCCCATGCTATTTCATTTTCAGTCATAATATGACGTTAGAAATTAGGATATTTTAAAAATCTTTACCATCGTAGATAATTTTGGCTAATTATCTGTTATTGTGGAAACAAACGAGAGGTCTTTTAACACTTATTATTCATATTCAATTGTACTAGGAGGTTTATTCGAAATATCGTAAACAACACGATTTATTCCTTTAACTTCATTAGCAATTCTAGTGCTTATTCGTTCCAAAAGGTTCCAATCTAATTTAGAAAAATTGGCTGTCATTGCATCAATTGATTCAACTATTCTTATTGAACAAATATACTCATAGGTGCGATAATCTCCCATTATCCCCACTGTTTTTAAGGGAAGAAAGACACAGAATGCTTGCCATATTTGTTCATAAATTCCCGCATTTCGAATCTCTTCTATTAAAATAGCATCTGCGTTTCTTAAGATAGTCAATTTTTCTTTATCAATTGCACCAATTATTCTTACAGCTAGTCCTGGACCTGGAAAAGGGTGACGATTTAGAATATATTCTGGCAAACCTAATTTTAATCCAATATTCCTTACTTCATCTTTATATAAATCTCTCAAAGGTTCTATAATCTTTAAATTCATATTATCTGGGAGGCTGAGATTATGATGAGACTTAATCTTTGCTGATAATTTACTCGTAGCACTTGTTTCAACACGATCAGGATAAATAGTACCTTGAGCAAGATATTTTATATCAGGATGTGCTTGATCTAATTCAATAGTTTTATTCTCAAAAACTTCTATGAAAGTATGACCAATTATACGGCGCTTTTCTTCAGGATCTTCAACATTGGCAAGTCTTTGTAGAAAAAGATCTTCAGCGTCTACATAATGGAAATTTTCAAATTTTAATTTCCCTCGAAATGTTTCTTGGACTTCAATTTCCTCATTTTTTCTTAAGACCCCATTATTTACAAATATACAATGTACTCGATCACCGATTGCTTCGTGTAAGAGAGCGGCAGTTACAGAAGAATCTACACCACCACTTAATCCTAAAATAACTTTATTATTAGGTCCAATTTCATTTCTTATTTCTTCAATAGAATTTGTAATCCATCCTTCCAATTTCCATTCTTTTTTACACTTGGCTATTTTAAATATGAAGTTCTCTAAAATTTTATTTCCATTTGGAGTATTTGAAACCTCTGGATGGAATTGGACACCATATAACAGCTTTTCTTGATTTCCATAAGCAGCTACAGGACAAGATTCTGTTGTAGCATATACTTTAAACCCTTCAGCAAGTTCTGTGATTTGATCTCCGTGAGACATCCACACGATTTGTTCTTTTTCTAATGTATCAAAAAGTAAATCTGGTTCTAAAATTGTGAGGTTAGACTTACCATATTCCTTAATTTCTTTAGACTCAACTTTTCCTCCCAGTTGGTGCATAATTAAATGGTGGCCGTAACAAATTCCTAAAAGGGGTATTCTATTTTTAAATATATAACGATAAAAATCATCCTTTAATTTCGGATCTTCTTGTTCATAAACGCTTCCAGGACTGCCTGATAATATGATTGCTTTTGGTTTTTTTTTTTTCAGATTTTCAAGATCGATATCAAAAGGTAAAATTTCTGAATATACTCCTAAATCACGTATTCGACGAGTAATTAGATGAGTATATTGACCTCCAAAGTCTAAAACGATTATAGTATCCATGATTACAAGATCTAATTAATTTATAAAAAATGACTCTAAAACTACAAGAAATTATATTTAATAAATTGGAAATAATTTATTGTTAATATTAAAAAAGCTTTATAGAAAATTAATTTTTTCCATTAACCAATTATTTTTTTTTTAATAAATCTTTTTTATTAATTGGAACTAGCAAATTACCTAATCATTGGTTAATTTTATATTCATACTTTACCCAAAATGAGGGAATGAATTCCCGTAACTATTGTATATAAGAAAATATTTTTTTAGATTCAATTATAACTTCAATTAGAAAACGAGTTTTATATAAAATTACATTAGGTTTTATTATCAATATTAGGATGATTCATAATGGCTTATGAGATTTTAAAGAAAATTCAACTTGACACCAGTGGCACTCTATATGAGATGGATATATATGCTCCTTTAATTGCACAAAAAGCATTTGCGGGGAATTTTGTTTTAGTCAGAATTAACGAGAAAGGGGAAAGAATACCTCTTACTATTGCGGATTACAATAGAGAAGAAGGAACTGTTACAATTGTGATTCAAGTAGTTGGAAAATCTACTTTATTACTATCTCATCAAGATGAAGGTGATGAAATATTAGATGTAGTTGGTCCTTTAGGAAATAAAATCCACATAGAGAAATATGATCACCCAGTAATTATTATTGGTGGTGGAGTAGGGATTGCTCCTTGTTATCCTCAAGCAAGAGAATTGAAGAATATTGGAAATAAAATTATTTCAATCTTAGGTGCTCGGACTGCAGATCTGGTTTTTTGGAAGGATAAAATGAGTGCTGTAAGTGATGAAATAATAATTACAACTAATGATGGAAGTGAAGGAATCAAAGGTTTTGTAACTACTCCATTAAAAGAATTGATCAAAAAACAAAAGATAAGTTTGGTGATTGCAATTGGCCCTTTAATAATGATGAAAAATGTAGCATTAACCACAAGTGGTATAAATGGATTACCAAAGGTGAAAACATATGTATCGTTAAACACAATTATGATAGACGGCACTGGTATGTGTGGAGGGTGCCGTTTTCCCACATTAGAGGGTGATATATATTTTGCGTGTGTTGATGGCCCTGATGTAGATGCCCATATTGTAGATTTTGATAATCTTTTAAATCGTGCTAGTAGGTTTCTTGATCAAGAAAAAGTATCATTAGATCGATATAATCATGAATGCAAAGCATTAAAAAAATCGGAGGGTGAAGCTTCTTAAAATGACTGAACAAATACCATTAGTCACTGTTCTCTCAAAAAATAAAGATAAAATTTTGCAACAAAATAGGTATACTGAATCTCAATTTAATACTTTTCTCAAATCAATACAAGAAGCCGAAAAGCAGAGACAAGATATACTAAAGAAGATTAAAGAGATCGGGGCTTTAGATCTCCAGAAATTGAAAAATGAATTAAAGATTTCTGATAAAAATTTAATTTATAGTATTGAATATTTAAGAGAATTAGGTTCTTTAGCTTTTTTAGGGGAAAAATCACGATTTTTTCATAAATATATAGAAAATAATGAGACTCGAGGATTATTTCCTAATGTCTCTATTGTTCGAGATACAAATTTATGTTGTGGCTGTGGTTTGTGTGATTCGGTTTGCCCTATACATGCTATTAATTATATAAGTAGCACATTAGAAATTAATGAAGATCTCTGTTTTAAATGTGGTTTATGCTTTTCTTGCTGTCCAAGATCATTCTTTCCCGAGAGTATAAAAAAATACCAAGAGAATAATGAATTAGATACAAAGTTTGTAGAACAAATAAACCATTATTATAACATATATTCTGCTAAAACTACAGATAAATTAATAAAAAATTTCGCCCAAGATGGGGGGATTGTCACAACTTTATTAAAAGCAGCTTTTAAAGAAAAATTTATTGATGCTGCTATAGCAGTAAGCGTTTCAGACGAGCCACATAAACCTCTACCAGTCTTAATTGATAAAGAAGAGGAACTTATAAGAACAGCAGGAACTAAATATTCGAATTCTCATTCTTTGAGATTATTGCATGGATCAAAAGATTATAAAAATATTGCAATAGTAGGCACCCCATGCATGATGGAAGCATTAAAAAAAATTGATTTTTATCCATTTAATAAACCATTTTACGATAACATCGCATTAAAAATTGGTTTGTTTTGTATGGAATCATTTGATTATGAAAAAATAAAAGAGCTTTTAAAATCTGAATTTACAATATCTCCTAATGTTATTAAAAAAATGGATATAGATAAAGGACGATTTTATGCTTTTCATAAAGATCATTCTATTTATAGTATACCTGTAAAAAAGCTCAAGACATATGGTAGATTGGGGTGCTTTTTTTGTGATGATCTAACCTCAGAACAAGCAGATATTTCTGTAGGTTCTATTGGTTCAGAACAGGGTTGGTCAACAGTCATTATAAGGACTAAAAAAGGTGCAGATTTATTCCAAAAAGCAATTTCTCTTAAATTAATTGAATATAAGGAAATAAGTGAAGAAACTGAAAGTTTCGCTATACTAAGCAGAGTTAGCAAATCGAAACAAAAATATTTTAAGGAATTAAGGAGACCAAAAATGATTCAGCAAGATCCTGATAAGAGAATAACTAATTTTCAAGAAGTACCCAAAGGTTTGACTCTAGAAATGATAAAGCTAGAATCAAAGAGATGTCTTCAATGCGGATTGCCACAATGCGTTTCTGGATGTCCTGTAAACATTGATATCCCACGATTTATTAGATTACTAAGAGATGAGAAATTTATTGATGCACTCAGAGTGATGAAAGATTATAACTTGTTGCCTGCAGTCTGCGGGAGAGTATGTCCTCAAGAAATTCAATGTGAAAGTACATGTTTATTAAATGGATTAGAAGAACCGATCGCAATTGGATATTTAGAAAGATTTATAGCAGATTGGGAACGAAAAAACCAATTAAAAGAATGTCCAGAATGTAAACCTCCAAATAATATCAAAGTTGCAGTTATAGGTTCTGGACCTTCAGGATTAACATGTGCGGGAGAGCTTGCAAGAAAAGGTTATGACGTTACGATTTTTGAAGCATTTCATGCTGGTGGTGGTGTGCTGATCTATGGTATTCCAGAATTCAGATTACCAAAAGAGATTGTTAAGGATGAAATTGAAACATTGAAAATGCTCAATGTAAAAATCCAATATAACAAAATTATAGGGAAAATTCTATCTATTCAAGATTTACGTGATATGGGTTTTGAAGCTTTTTTCATTGGAGTAGGTGCTGGACTTCCAATGTTTCCTAACATTTCTGGATTGGGTTTAAATGGTGTTTTAACTGCAAATGAATTCCTCACAAGAGCTAATCTCATGAAAGCTTACAAATTTCCAGAATATGATACTCCAATTAGAGTGGGCGAAATTGTAACAGTTATCGGTGGCGGAAATACCGCTCTTGATGCTTCTAGGGTTGCTAAACGATTGGGAGCTAAAAAAGTAATAGTTCTTTATAGAAGATCAGAATTAGAGATGCCTGCTAGAAGAGAAGAGTACCATCATGCATTAGAAGAAGGGATTGAATTTCAATTCCTAACAAGTCCTTTAAAGTTTTTAGGAGATGAAAATGATAATTTAAAACAAATTCAGGCTATTAAAATGCGTTTAGGTGAACCAGATGAATCAGGGAGGCGAAGACCAATTCCAATCGAAAATTCTGAATTTTTAATTGAAACTGACACAGTATTATTAGGTATTGGTGCTATTGCTAATCCCATTTTAACTAAATCAATTCCTGATTTAAAATTAAATAAATGGGGATACATTGAAACTGATGAAAATAGTAGAACTAATATAGAAGGAGTTTATGCGGGGGGAGATATAGTTTCAGGCACTGCTACAGTGATTTCCGCCATGGGTGCTGGTAAACGAGCGGCGCTCTCGATTCATCAATATTTAAAAAATAAATTTGCTCTAATTGAGTAATAAAAATAGAATGTTTAAAATCTTCTAATTGGTTCCCAGATCTTTCCCACAGCAAACTTTTATTGCTATTATTTTATTTAATTAATTATTATTCAATATAATTAAAAAGAAAAATAAAATTTCTTCAGAATTATTGATTTATTTTCACCAAAATTGAAAAAAATTCAATTCTAAGAAATAAATAAACAAGTGAACTTAAAATGAGTGAAATTCTAGACCCTTTTAAAATTTCTCAGAAACAACTTTCTGAAGCATGTAATCTAGCTAATTATGGAGATGAGGTTTATAACGCATTATGTGAGCCAGAAAGATTTGTTGAGATTAAAATTACAATGAAAATGGATGATGGATCGATAAAAACATTTAAAGGCTTTCGCTCTCAATATAATTCTGCAAGAGGCCCTATGAAAGGAGGAATAAGATGGCATCCTGACGAAAGTGCCTCCCTTGTTAAAGCTTTAAGTGCTTGGATGACATGGAAAACTGCATGTGTTGATATACCTCTAGGAGGAGCCAAAGGTGGAATAATATGTGATCCAAGAAAGATGAGTAATCGAGAACTTGAAACTCTCGCTCGAAGCTATATTAGGCAACTTGCTGATTTTATTGGTCCTACTATTGATGTTCCCGCGCCAGATGTTTACACAAATCCGCAGATTATGGCTTGGATGCAGGATGAATATGAACGCATAGTCCGCCATCATGCACCATCAGTTATTACAGGAAAACCTTTGCCATTAGGAGGAAGTGCAGGACGTTCAATTGCCACAGCACAAGGAGGAATCTATACTATCAGAGAGGCAGCAAAAGATATTGGCTTAAGCTTAAATGGTGCGACAATTGCAGTTCAAGGATATGGAAATGCAGGATCTTGGGCAGCAAAATTACTTAAGAATGATTTTGGCTGTAAAATAATTGCCGTGTCTGACTCTAAAGGAGGTATTTTTAATAAAGATGGATTAGATCCTTACGCGGCAGCAGAATTTAAAGAAAAGACACGAACTGTTGTAGGATTGAAAGGAACCAAAGAAATAACAAATGAAGAATTACTAGAATTAGAATGCGATGTTCTAGTCCCCGCTGCACTTGAAAATGTGATAACAAGAAAAAATGCTAACAATATTAACACTAAAATCATTGCTGAACTTGCTAATGGCCCAACAACTCCAGATGCTGACCAGACTCTATTTGAAAAGAATGTACTTATGATTCCAGATTTTCTATGCAATGCGGGGGGAGTCACTGTATCTTATTTTGAGATGGTGCAAGGATATTATCGTTACTTCTGGACCGAGAAAGAGGTTTTTGAGGCATTAGATAGAGTTATGACGAGAGCTTATCATTCAACAATTGATCAATCTAAGAAATTCAATACCCATAATCGTATGGGTGCTTATATGATATCTCTTGAACGTGTTATAGAAGCAATGCGTTTAAGAGGTTGGTTATAGCCAAATAATACATACTTTTTTCTTTTTTAATAATCTCTAATATTTTTATCCAAAAATTGGAACTAAGATTAGCAAAAAAATTATTGATATTCCAAGATGAATTAAAGCAAAAGTACCACCCATCTTTAATAGACGTTTATAGCTCATATTTTCTACTCCTGAATCTCGTGCAATTTTTAATGTCATCATATCACACGCCGCACCTTGAGGAATAAAATTCCCACCTAAATTAATACCTATTATGAAAGCAAAAAGTAAAGGAACAGAAGAAAAATTAAAGGATTCAATTAATGTCGTAATGATTGGTATGAATATTAAAGCTGTTGGTGTATTCGCGACAACACCAGAAATAAAACTAATAATTACAAGTATTAAAAATGACATTAGAAAAGGACCAAATGTCTGGAAAGGAATCGCAGTAAATAGATCTTGAAAACCAGCTTGTAAAAGACAACCTATAACAATATATAAACTTATGAAAAAAAAAATTATTTCCCATTCAATATCTTTCAAAAGCTCACTCATTGGCTTTTTTGTATAACTTCTATTCACTAGAACAAGTATTAATGCAGAAATCGCCGCTGTTAAATATAAAAGTGGAAGAACCGCAAACAAAACAATTGTTATT
The DNA here is from genome assembly GCA_048941605.1 of Promethearchaeota archaeon. GTDB lineage: Archaea > Asgardarchaeota > Lokiarchaeia > Sigyniarchaeales > SOKP01 > Loki-b32. The sequence continues at coordinate 34,537 of JBHLNL010000006.1, forward strand.
ATTATAGCAATACTATTAAAATAGAACATTTTTTTATTTTTTACCATAATATCTGTGTCTATTAAATCAATCACAAATTTTTTTTGGAGTTCCTCAATTTTTGGTTCTTTTCTTAAAACGTATCTATCCAGTAAAAATATTGTTCCAAATAATAAAAAAAAAGAAAATCCCCAATAATATTGAATAAAGTAAAGTGTATCGAGCTGTGCAATCCCTGCTGTAGTAAATGCTGTAGAAATAATAATATTTTCTCCACTTGAGAAGGGAGTTAGAATGGAGCCTATATTAATGCAAATTGTCATACCTAAAAGATATGTTCCAGCTCTAATCTTAAGAAAGTGACAAAGTCTTACAACTATTGGAGCTAAAATCAAAACGACAACAACATCACTTATTATTGCAGCTAAAAGAGTAGTAATTATGCATAGTAGCCAAAAAAAAATTCTTTGTTCACCTCTCGATAATTTAAAAAGTTTAACAGCAACAAACTCTAAGATATTTGAATCTTGGGCTATTTTAGTTATTAAACTCATACTTAAGATTATAATGATAGCTTCCCATTCAATGAAACCGATAAAAGTTTCAATACCTATTCCTTTTACTAATCCTGTAATTGCTGCTGCAATAAAACAACATATTAAAGAAATTGCGACAAAATCAAGATTCGATTTTGTATAACTTAAAATAATTAATATAAATAAAATAAAAATTACTATAAGAAGTACGGGTTCCATTATTTTACATGATTATTGATTCGAAGTTAATTATTAAATTAAATAATTAGCTTTTAATAAATCTATTTAAAATAAGTCTGATTTACTTTTGAAAGGAATCCATTAAAAAATTCAAAGGATTAATTATAATATTATCTGAAGAATCCAATAATAACAAATTGATTCAACTAAATTCACTTTATTAAAAAAAGTTGAAGTAAAAAGGTGAACAAATTCAAATCATTTAAGAGACTAAAGTTTGATAATAAATAATCAAATATGTTTTCTTCGATAAAATATTTTAAACTTATAAAATACCCTTCTTCTGCTTTAAGAATTTCGACAATTCGCCTGATTAAATTTATAATTTGCTTTTCAACAAGATACATATCACTATTCATAGGATCTATTCCTATAATATTAAATCCAACATTTCTCACAAAAGTTATCTTACTCAGCTCAGGATTTTTTTGGACAATTTCTAGATTTGAATATTGGTTGAACATCTCTTCAATATTGTCATAAATTACCTTTTTTTTGTTTTCAGGTAAATGACCTTCTATTACATTAACAACTAAATTTAATATTTGTTGAAAGATTCCTATAATATCAAAAAATTCAGCAACAGTGGTGATATGTTCTGCTTGCTTCCATTGAGTGTAATATTCATCAATTATATTTTCAAAAGGTTTATAGATCTCGACATTTCCTGCCCATTTGCTCCCCCATTGATTTTTTTCATTCGCATATTGCTGGATAAACGTTTGTCTTATCACATCTAAACGGGATCTTAATATATCTCCATTTACTTCCCGAGTATCCGCACCAATAAATAGAAGATTTGTATCTTTATCCAGTATGTAAACCCACCTAAGTCCGCCCATTTCAATAGAATCTATCCCTTGTTTAAATTCTACAATAGTAAATTGATTTAATGCAGTAAGAAGCCCCGAAACCAGATCTTCATTGACAGGAAAATCCATATATGGCTTATAGACTAAAGTTATCCCTGAATCGCTTTCCATAATCCATATATTCATTTTTAACCCTAACTTTTAAATCTATTCAATTAATGTAACGTGTTTATATTAAATAATCTCTAGTATATCGATACTACAATAAATCATCTAAAGAATTAGATTTCAACCATTTCTCTAAATTTCGCAACATCTCTGTAATCTTTGTTCTCAATGCGAGTTCTGCTGCCGCTCTTCCAATTAAACCAAGAAAATCACTACTCAGCGTAAAGTTATTTATAAAAACACCTATTTTGGACTTATTTGAGGAAATTGCCTTTATGCGCATACGTCCTTCTAATTCTCTCACATCCTTGTTATTGCGAACATTCATGTCAATTAAGTGTCCTTTTCCTCCTTTCTGTTCTCCTCTGTCTTGTAATACTAATTCTCCTTCCATTTCAATTTTGATATTGATAATATCATCTGTTATTTTAGTATATAACACATTTGGGGCTATAAACTCAGCTTGCATCGTTTTAGATGGGTTTACTATTAACCAAAATTCCGGTTTGTAGATTGCTTTTATAAATTTATCATTATTGCAATTTTCCAATTCCACTACTTTAGATATAATATTGTCTGACACTAAAAATCCACATAATTTTACTTTTATTAAATATCTAATATGAAGAACGCTTATTATTTTTTTGAGTTTTCAAAATTTAATTAGCCTCAGTCTTCCTAGATTTAATCATGGGGAGATCATAATGATTTTTTTCATCATAGGCCATAATTTGCAGGTATAAAAGAAAACTCGATTTAAAATGAATTATTGAGTTAATCTAAATAGTTTGCTTTCTTCAATGTCATTTTCTTCTTTACAATGAGGGCAAATCCAAGTAGTATCATTTTTCTTAACAGAATTTATGCAATCATGGCATACAGCAATGTCACATATACAATAATGGGTGTTTTCCATATGATTTTCACAGCTATTTCCACAAATATAACAAATAGGAGGTGTTCTTTCTGACATTTTTAATTAATTGTCTGTTTTTATATTATACTTTATTATACTTTTAATTTTAAGTATTCTATTATTTAAATGATTAAATAAAACTATGCAATGAATTATGGATAAAATAAAATCTACATTTCAACTACTCTCTTTGTTTAGCATTTTCTTCATATATAAAGCGATTATGGGAGTACTTGAAAATAATACAAATGAATTTGTTCTATGGTTGTTAATTACAATAGTTTATATTGTTTCTCTCGTAATTCTTTATTTTGTTATTCAGAGATGGGAGAGTAAACAAAAAATTTAGCACTTATTTCTTTTTCTTTAGAAAATCCGGAATCATTCCTTCAATTCCAAGACTTTTTAAAATAGTGTCTCTAATATTCATTTGAATCGTTAAGTCCGACATCCTTGCCATAGCATCCTCTAAAGCTTTTGAAAATTTCTCACTAGCTTCTTTAATAGTATCGGATGTTAATTTTAAAGATTCTCTAATAGCTAAATTTGTTTCATGCAATTCTTCTGTTAATTGTTCCATACTATTTCGCATTTCAGAGAGTTCTTCTTTTAACTCTTTTATTCCAGCCATTTTTCAATTTTATTCCCGTTATTAAGCTAAATAAATATTCAATATATATTAAAATTGTCAAATAATTATGAAAACTAACCAATTAAGAAATTGAGAAAAAAATAAAAAAAATAAATTTAAGTTATAGTAGGTTCGCAAAGATACTAAAGCCGCCAATCCATAAACAAAGACCTTGAACAAAACAGAAAACTACAATAACAAAAGCAATTGGGGGCCAACTGAGAAATTTTGATATCTTTTGAAGTGTACCAATATAAAACTTCGCAGTAAGACCAACTATTAATGTTACAATAATAAATATAACCACGAGTACCCATTTTACTATTGTAGTTCCCAGTAAATTTGCAACAGAATCCGGTATAATTAATGCTACGATAAACGCTGTAGCAGTTCCAGCTAGAAGCCCTAATATGCTAGAGAGAGGCAAATCCGAAATAGGTTTGAAGAACATGGCAATTCCGATAATAATCAAGAAGACACATGTGAAATGGTTAGCTTCGTTTGCAGTAACATCGCGATATTGAAAACTTGGAGGTATGTCCAATATTAATCCCATTACTCCACTCCATATGACAAATATACCTAGAATCAATCCCAAATATGACATCCCGCGTAAAAATTTAGTAACATCAAACTTTTCTACTTCAGTTTTCCTTTTGGTAAAAGAACCCCTTCTTTTTCTTTCATAGCCTAGCCAAGTAATAGCCATTGCGCCACTCAGAACCATCATTATTGCTGCTGATTCAGAAACCCAATTAAAAAATCCACTTATAATGTCCCAATATTCTAATTGAAATATTATTTTATTCACCTTTTTGAAATTACTGATTTTAAATATATTGTAAAACTATGTTTTTAAAAATTTATGTTAAACTTGCTTTAGAACTATAATAGCAATATATTTATTTTCTAAATTGTTCCTTTATCTAAAAAACTCATAATATTTATGAAACTATGTCAGAGTGGAAAAATAAATTAGACAATGAATTTGATGAATTTGATTATACTGAATCTAACTGTACTGGTTGAAGTATTATAGATGGTTTCATAGCATGCATAAAAGGTATAAAAAAAAGACATCAAAAAAGAAAACAAGCAAAACTTAAATTAAAAAATCTCAAGGAGTAGATTTGAAAACGCTAGGATCTACACCTATGAATTCCGTTAAGATTTCGAGATTAAATTTAAAAATTATTATAATTTTTATCAGAGATTAGAATTGCCCTGTAAACTCTTATAATTAATTATTATACGCATCTGAGTTTTTATTTTTTATAAACACCACTCTTTTATCTTTTACTTGTTTTAAAACATGTAGAATAAAGGAGGTTATTAAATAATGGAAGAACAAGATGACTATCTAGACATAGAGTTTGATGATGATTGTTATAGTACTAGTTGAGGAATGCTCAATATGTGGTATCGACGAGCTGAAAAACTTAGAAAACTAAGAGAACAAGCAAATCAAAATAAATAATCTAAAATTCTCAATAAATTAAACCATAAAATGTTAGGATTTAATTTTGAATTCGGCAAGAATTCCGAGATATAAATTATAACTACAAAATTTTCTATTTTTTAAGGTTTTCCGGGACCTTCTCCTACTTTTCGATAAATAAATCCTTTTCCTTCTATTAATTTTTTGTTAAAAATATTTCTACCGTCAATAATAATTGGTGTTCTTACTTTCTTTTTTAATTCGTCAAGATCAATATTATAATATTCTTTATGATTTGTAGTAAACATAAGAACATCAGCTCCAGACACAGCTTTATTGAAATCATCGGTTAATTCCGTTTTATGATAATCTCTCTCTTTAACGTAAGGATCATGTGCTAGAAAAGATATATTATGAGAGTGATATCTACTTTTTAATATATTAACAATATTTTCAGTTGGCGTGTTCCTTGTATCATCTGTATTCGCTTTATATGAAACGCCTAAGAGAACAATCTTCACATTATCAACTAATTTACGAGATTCTCTGAATACATCTTCCATTAGTTCAACCATATGTCCTGGCATAGAATCATTTAATTCTCTTGCTTTTAATAATATGTCTGAATTAAATTTATGGTTTGTATATGTACGATGCCCATAGACAAGCAGGTGGGGATCTTTTGTTAGACAATGACCACCAACTCCAGATCCCGGATAATGCATCATTCTATCATGTCTATGATTGATCAATTCGATGATCTCAAATATATTTCTATCGAAATCCTCACATAACAGAGCCATTTCATTAGCAAAAGCGATATTTACATCTCTATATGTATTTTCTATACATTTTGTTAATTCCGCTGTAAGTGTATCTGTTATGTGTAAATCTTTTTTTACTACTTTCTCATACAGAAACCTAGCTCTATTGTTAGCTTCATCACATCCTCCCCCAATCACTCTTTCCATATCGGTTATATACTCTAGCATTTTACCAGGCATAACACGTTCAAACGAAAATACCAGATAAAAATCTTCTCCCCTCTTTAAACCGCTTCCTTCTTCTAATTCCCTTTTAACAATATTATTTGTTGTTCCTGGGGCTACAGTAGATTCAATTATTACAGTTACCCCTTTCTTCATATGTCTTGAAACTTTTCGAGAGACTTCAATTAAAGATTCATATCTAGGAATTTTAGAATCTAAATCAACTGGAGTTTGAACATCAATAAGAATAAAATCTGCTTTATTAACATCATCATATTTGTCTGTGACTTTAAACTTTCCATTCTTTACTACTCTCGCTATTAGCTCATCTAAACCAGGTTCTTCTCCCTCAAATGGACTTTTTCCCTGATTTAACCAGTCAATCTTCCAACCAGATCTTTTGGACCTACGCTGAATCCCCGTAACATAAAAATCATCAACATCTGCAAGTAGCGCTGCCATAGGGATACCTACATAACCCATTCCAATAACAATAATATTAGTAGACATTTTTAGACCTATTATTCTAAAATAACTATTTAAACTGTTAAAGTTCTAAATAACTCATTATTGAAAAAAGTTTATGAAAAAAAAGGAAAGATATTGAAAACGAAATTTATTTCTTTTTATCTTTGTATGATGTGCCCTTTACTCCTTTATATATTCCTGCTATTATTGCTCCAGCAACAAATCCTCCTACATGTGCAAAATGGGCTGTTTGACCAACACTAAATGGGTCTACCAACGAATAAATAGCGTAGGATAATTCAGCAATAAAATATGTTAGTATAAAATACCCTGCATTCACTTTTCGCATTGACATACCTGTTGCGGATGGAAGATAAAATTTATTCCCTGAATAAAGAATTAAATACACTCCCATCAATCCAAATATTGCTCCAGAAGCTCCCAAAGAAGGAATCATGTCAAATCCGGGTATTGGGATTATAACTGTACTTAATGCATGAAGTAAGCTCCCAAAAAATCCCGATATAAAATATGTCACTAGATATAGGATATGACCCATAGCATGCTCGCAATTGTCAGTTATTATAAGGAAAAACCACATATTCATGATAATGTGCACGTAATCTCCATGCATAAACATTGAAGTAATCAAAGTCCACCAATTTCGACCAGCAAAAAAATCAGCAGGAACAAAAGCAGCCTCAATATGCATTTGTCCCGTAGGATCAAGTAATTGCCAAACAAATACAATAATATTTGCCAGTAAAATAATTACTGAAAAGTATTGCTTAAAAAATGGAATTTTATCTGGTTCTGCTTCATATACCATTTTTATTAACTCGTTTTAGTTTATATAATTTAAAATTATAATAGGTGAAGATAATTTACTCAAATGATATAAAAATTTTTAGATTAAATTCAAAAATGAGACATTTATTAAAATAAGTTTAACTAAAAAAGATAAAAAAGGAGATCAATAGTTTTAATTGTCTTTTCCTAAGATTTCTTTTATTCTGTTTAAAAGTTCTTTCCCCGAAAAAGGTTTGGTGATATAGGCATCAGCACCTAATTTTTTCCCCTTTTGGACATCTTCATTAAAGCTTTTAACTGTAAATAGTACTACAAGAATATCTTTAAACTTTTCATTATTTTTGACCTCCTCCAAAACAGAATATCCACTTCGGCCTGGCATCATAATGTCAAGTAATATTAAAGCAATCCTGTCATAACTTTCCTCAATAATTTTCATTGCTTCTTTCGCATTACTACTTGTGATAGTGTCAAAATCCCCCAATTTTAAGAATTTCTCAGTTAAATTTACAATATCAGGTTCATCATCGACTATAAGAATTGTATTTTTCACTTTTGCAGCCATAACAAATCCTAACCTTCTAATTTATTGTCTTGATTTGTGTGTAAAAAATTTCTCTTATATTATATTGAATTTAGTCAGTTATATAAATAAGTTTATTTTTTACATTTGTGATCATCATTGGTAAGAATAAACCGACTTCCTATATTTCCAGATGACTATATTGAAGATAAAGCGGAAGAATATGATAGCTCAAAATGGATGGAGCGCAATCAAAAAAGAAGCACACTAATAAGTATTGAATACCTTTTCGATGAAAGATTAAATGATATTGAGGATATAGGGACTGAAATGGGAGAATCATCATTAATTTTAGATTTAGGATGTGGAACTGGTTATTCATCAGAAGTTTTAATTCAAAATAGTTTTAGAGTAGTTGGTGTTGATATTTTAAATGATATGTTATCAAAAGCTAGAGAGAAAAAAAAAATTTCTAAAGAATTAAAAAAATTAGAATTAATCTTAGCAGATATTAACAATTTGCCAATTAGAAATAACTCAGTCGATCACATAATCTCAATATCATCATACAACTTTATAATTCATGGCTTGGAAAATTATGGTGAGAAAGTAAAACTGTTAAATGATACTGGAAAAAATTTAAATAATATTTTAAAGAATAAGGGAAGAATTGTTATTGAGTTTTATCCTAAAGATGATAATGAATTGAAAATATTTAATAAGTCATTTATTAATAATGGGTTTGAAGGATTTGTAGTAAAGAACAAGCCAAAACAGAAATCTGGCCAAACATTTCTATTATTAAAGAAAAGAATGTAATTATGGGAACATGTAAATTCTGTGGCAAAACAGATAAAGTAATCTCAGAAATTCTAGAAGTATGTAGAACATGTGTTTTAGAAGGTAACTGGGATCAAATTAAGTCTCATATATTCAATGTTCACAAACAGGTTCGTCAGCTTGTAAAACTACCAGAAAAGCCTCCAAAAGCAGAGAAGCCAAATATTAAGTTAAAATGTAATCTATGTATAAATGAATGCAGGCTTTCTGATAATGATGTTAGTTATTGCGGTTTAAGAAATATTCAATTAAGAACTTCCGGCCAATTACCATATCCCTCAAAATCGAAAGGATATATCCATGGTTATATAGATCCAAATCCAACTAATTGCTGTAATAGCTGGTTTTGTCCAGCTGGAACATCAGCAGGTTATCCAGAATATTCAAATTATGATGGTCCAGAATTTGGTACGTATAGTTATGCGGCTTTCTTTTACGGATGCTCATTTTCGTGCCTCTTCTGTCAGAATAGTAGCCATAAGCTTTTTTCAAAAAGACATTTATTCGATGTTGAAACATTAGCTAATCAGATAGTTAAAAATAAGGACATTACATGTTTATGCTATTTTGGAGGAACTCCCGAGCCTCAATTACCATTTTCTATTAATTTAGCTGAGAAAATCATAGAAAAACTCAAAAACAAGAAAAGAATCATGAGGTTCTGTTGGGAATGGAATGGCTCCGGTAAACGTGAATGGATTGAAAAAGCAATGCAAATAGCTATTAATACAGGAGGAAATATCAAATTTGATTTAAAAACATTTCATGAAAAACTAAACTATGCTTTATGTGGTGTAAGTAACAAAAGAACACTGGAAAATTTTAAATTCCTTGCTGAACATTATTTTGGATCGAGAAAAAATTTACCTGAGATAAGTGCGTGTACACTGATGGTTCCTGGTTATACAAATTCTATAGAAGTGGAGCAAATTGCTAAATTTGTTAGTTCTATTAACGATGAAATTCCATATAGTCTATTAATATTTCATGGAGATTATCAAATGCGAGATTTAGGGATTACACCACGAAAACAAGCATTAAAAAGTTTAGAAATCGCTAAAAAATATTTAAAGAGAGTAAATCTTGGAAACAAATTCTTGTTAGGATTTGCTTAATATAACTCAGTTATTTGTTATTCAATGCTTAACAGCTTTTTCCAGATTTAAATTTCCTTATGGTTCTGGGTTTACACCTAAGTTCCATATCTGTTGATCTTCAAGCTCTCCGTCGGTTATGATCACTTTAATTTCAATGACATACCCATCACCAACTGGTACATAGGTATAGTTACCACCAATTTGTTGTAATACACCACCTGCATACCAACTCACAGTTAACGGATCATTATCTGGGTCGTATATTCTAATTGTAAAGGTTGCTGTATCCCATGGATTGACAGCTGGATTAGGAATTGTAGGCCAATATTCAACAATTTCAGGTGCACGATTGATATTATTCACGGTTAAAATCCAAACCTTTTCTACCACGTTTTCGCCATCTGTAACGTTTACTTTTACTGTATGCGTACCATTAGAAAAGTAATCAGTATTATATACATAATTATCTGAGGTCCCTCCCAGATGTGAGAAGTTTAAAGCCATGTCTTCATACCAGAGATTCCATTCATAAGTAAACAAGGTATTATCAACATCTGATATGGTAATAGCAAATTCTTGAGACTGGTTTTCATTAATTACTGGATTTGATAAAGGGGAAAAATCAACAATGAAAAGAGGATCATTTATAATAGTTATATTTACAGTAAACACATCTGTAGCGGTTAGTATTCCATCTGAAACTTCAATTGTAACATAAGAAAATCCGGACCATTCAGCTAATGGAATGATATCTACTAGATTTTCGGCATCAATACTTACTCCACAATTTGGGTTTGAATTCACTAGAATGGAATAAGTAAGAGGATCTGAGTCTGGATCTGAACTATAATCGCTGAGATTAAAAGCATCTAATTGCTGAGAGTCCTCAGGGAGAGTAATATCAGGCAATCCTGAGAGTGAAGGGGGCAAATTTTCACCATCTGCTACTCCAGTTGGCTGATTAATTAAATAGAGAAATATACCACTAGTTATCCCTGAACCAGCTAAAGCTGATATTATGATAATAGCAATAATTTTTACATTAAATTTCACAATAATGTATTATTTTTTCTCCTTAAAAAAATTATATTTTTGATTAGTGTTCTATTGTATTTCCCGATCATGCAATTTTAGGATTTTATCTGCGTTTCATAAGCAATCTTGGATACAAATTCTTGTTAGGATTTGCTTAATACTTTAAGAATGCCGTTTTGAAGTTCAGATAAAAAAGTTTATTTAATAGGATTAATTAAAAATATAAGAATAGACCGTTAAAGATTAAATAGAAATTATTGGTGAGGATAAAATACAAAAAGCACGCATACGATTGTCATCCACTCAATTAGATGCTCTGCAATCAGTATGCGATCAAGTTCTTCAAGTTTGTAATAGTCAAGGTATAAGAAAAAATGGTCCTATTCCTCTACCAACTAAAAGATTACGTGTTCCTGTAAGAAAGGCTCCTAGTGGCCAAGGTACATCAACTTGGGCAAAATTTGAGATGCGAATCCATAAAAGACTTTTTGAAATTATCGCAAATGAGCGAAGTATGCATCTCATTATGAAAATTCAGATTCCAGAATCAGTTTTGGTTGAAATTGAGTTAATGTAATTTGAATTAATTATTTTATAGAAACATAAAAAAATTTAATATAGTATTATAATTCATCTAATTTAATTTGAGTAGGCTCAGTAGCTAATTTTGCTTTTTTATCAGTTTCGATAGTATCAACATAATATACATTCCCGAGGATTTCTGAGCCTTTACCTATTGTAACATTCTTACCTTTAATATCTCCATCCACATGTGTTTTACTAACATTTACATTGTTCTTGGCATGTATACTTCCATGAATTCTATAATGTTGTTTTTTTCTTATATTTTCAGAAGCTCCGAAAAGTACATCTTCACCAACAACGTTTCCTTCAATATGAGTTGAACCATCAATCCTTATGCTTTTCTCAGAAGAAAGATTTCCATTTATCTCTGAAGACCCTGAAAATTGGATTCCTTGTTCACCTCTTACAAAATGACCTGCTTTAAAAGAACCTGAGACAATTAAAGAACCTTGAATATTAACAAGATTACCTATTTGAGTTGACCCTGAAAAATCTCCACTTTCATCCCCATAGAGAAAACCAGCAATATTGAATGAACCTGAACTACTTATGTCGCCATGAGAAGTAAAATTACCAGATCCGGTTAAACTACCTGATGATGTAAGCCCATTGCATTCTAAATCTCCATTTATTTTTCCTGAACCTGATATTCGTATAGATTTGTTAGTTTTCCCACCAGAAATTTTAGCAGAACCCATAGCGCTAATATGTTCATCAAATTCCTGTAAATCACCAGAACTACTTATAATAACTCTTTTCTCTATTTTCTTCATAGATTCACTATTATTATTTTTCATCTTTAATCACTTCTGAAGAGTGGATTACAGTTATATAAAATCAAATTCAATATAACTTTTATTTAATTTTAAATTTTTTAAAAAACTGGAAGTTTAATTAAACAGATTTAAATCAATAAATTACTATAATTTTCATAATTAACTATAAGATTTCTTAACAATTTAATTTATAGTGTATTATATTGGCAGATTTTCATACAAAAACTTTTTATGGTCAAAAGAAAAGCGTTAGAATTACAAGTCCATCAAAACAAGTTCCTTATATTTTTTTAAGTTGTATAAGTAGAAAAGACAATGGATCTTGGGAAAAACCATCCGAAGGAGAGGGAAAAACGGTAAGATTATCAATTGAGGAAATAATATGTATCTTAGAGGTTCTTTACAGAAGGAGTGCCAACTGGAGAGGTTATCATGTTTTTAAAGAACGTAAAACCGATATTTATGTAGGTTGGGAGGATGAATCGCGCCAGGTTTTGCAAATTAAAATTGGAGAATATACTAAAAAACTTCGATTTCCAAATATAAATTTCATGACTATGATGTTAAATCATATCTTAGAGGAAAAAATTGAATTTGCAACAAGTGGTACGTTTGAAACCAAAACAGTAGAAGCAGCAGAGATGGATGAAGAAGCTGAATACGGAGTTTTTTCAGAACACATAACAGCTAGAGACGGATTACATATAGTTGAAACTACAGAATATAGTACCTCAAGAGACACATCGGAAATTGACGCATTAATCAAAGTGGAGAGTCCAAAAGCTTTACTTATTACTTTAGATTCTGGAGAGGAGTTTTGGATACCAAAAAGTACTATTCACAACGACTATGATGTGAGTGAAAAAAAGGAGTCTCAAAAATTTCTTGTAGATAAATGGATAATTGAAAAATATAAGATTTTAGGAAAATAAATAATCGACTTTTTCAATTTTAAGAAATCTATAAAATTAAGTTTCTTTTATTTCTTTATTAAATAAATAACCATTTTGAGTTTTTATGGAAATTAGTATTGATTTCTTAAAAAGACTAGCAATAAATGTATATAATGTGGTAAATCCGCTTTTGGGTACGAGAGAAGCAGCACAAAAGTCAGAGAGAGGTGCAGGTGGAGATATGTCAATGGAAATTGACTTAATTGCTGAAGATATTATAATAAATTCCTTAGAAACGTCAAAAGTTAACCTATTATTGATAAGTGAAGAATTAGGAGAAAAATATATAGGAGATATTGAGAAAGCAAAAGAAAATCAGAATGTATTAATTGTAGATCCTGTGGATGGCTCTAATAATGCAGCTCGAGGGGTCCCCTATTGTTCAGTTTCAATTGCATATGCTATTGGGAATAAAGTAAATGACATTAGAAAAGCAGTAGTACTTAATCTAAACACAGCAGATATCTTTTGGGCAGAAAGAGGGAAAGGAGCTTATTTAAATGATAAAAGAATTCATGTTTCTAATTTAGATATTACAGAGAAGTGTTTCTTTGAATTGAATCTTCCAATGAAAAATTTAATGAAGAATTTACAAGAGTTAAGTCCATTAATAAGAAAATTTTATCGAGTAAGGATATTAGGAAGTAGTGCTTTGACTTTATGCCAAATAGCATGTGGTTCTATGGAAGCTTTCATAAATTTAAGAAATAGTAATAGATTAGTAGACGTTGCAGCAGGAATGCTAATTCTAAAAGAAGCGGGGGGTATACTTTTTGCTATAGATGGCTCAGAAATTGAAGAGGAATTGTCAATAAATGTAAAATTTCCATTTATAGCTTGTAATGCTAAGTTGGAGGCTTTCCTTAAAAACAAAATTGTAAAAAAAATGAGTTAATATAAACATTTGTATTTTTAACTAAAATTCTTAAAAAAATCTTGTTTCATGACAGAATATAAACGAATTGAGAGAATTTTTTTTTCTAAAGATACAACAATAGTAGCAAAAGAGTTGCTAGGGAATTATTTAGTAAGAGAAACCTCAAAAGGTAAGATGATTGGGAAAATTACTGAGGTTGAGGCTTATCTTGGACCAAATGATAAGGCAAGTCATTCTTATAATTATAAAAAAACTGATAGAACGAAAACAATGTATATGAAGCCAGGGACTTTATATATTTATTTGATTTATGGATTATATTATTGCTTAAACGTAATAACTGAGCAAGAGGGTATACCTTGTGCTGTTTTAATTAGAAAATTATTTCCAATTGACGGAATTGAATTAATGATTGAAAATCGAAATATTAGAATTGGCAAAAATTATAAAAATCTTACAGATGGTCCTGGAAAGTTATGTATGGCTTTAGATATTACAAAAGATAAATTTAATAGCAAAGATTCCTGTTCCACTGATTCAAAACTATATTTTGCTCAGGTGGAGGGGAATAATAAAAAGGAAATTATAGTAAGTAAAAGAATTGGTATTGATTATGCAGAAGAAGATAAAGATCAATTATTAAGATTCGCTCTAAAGAACAAAAACTCTTAGGTTTTTAATTTTTCCCGTTTTTCCTATTACAAATTGGACATTAATGGATAAATTTATATATATGAATTTTTCCTTTTTCCTTGTAAATTAGGGTTATCGGATAATTTGAGGTGATATTATCGTAAAGGACGCATTAAAATTTTTTCAGGCTTACATAAAAGAAATGATAGACATTGGGGGAAATAATTTACCAAAAGCCATATCATCTAAATCTGGAGCAAAATTAGGCAAAATATATAAAAAGCGAGGTTTAACAGGAGATATTGGGACAACCTTAAAACATTTATACACTGTTTTAAATGGTAAACCCGTGATAAAGCAACTAAATGAAAATACATATGATGTAACCTTAAAATATCCTAAGAAATTTTGTCCAATTGGAGGCTCTTTAAATCCATCTCGAGCTCCACTTTTTCAAGAAAATATCTGCATTCCATATACAAAAGGATTTCTAAATGAAATTTTTCCTCAATATACATTTGAATCAGATATTTTAAACTGTATCCCCCTTCATAATCATAATAATTGTCATTATGTTTTAAAGATCAGAAAAAAAAAATTATAAGTTGATTAATAACAAATCTTAAATAATTTAAAGAGGAGATTAATCTAGAATTACCATCATTGTGTTTAAAAATAAAGTTCAAAATTATGTCAAAAAATAAAGATGCGTTAAAGTTTTTTCAAGTATATATCAAAGAAATGGTCGATATTGGAGGAGAAAATTTACCAAAAGCTATTTCTAGTAAGTTAGGGGCAAAATTAGGCAAAATGTACACAAATCGAGAATACACTATGGATATTGAAACCGCTCTAAAACAAATCTATTTTGCATTAAATGGTAAACCGGTGATAAAACAGTTAGATGAGAATAGATATGAAGTAACTGTAAAATACCCAAAAAAATTCTGTCCAATTGGAGGAGCTCAAAATCCTTCCCGCGCTCCGATTTTTCAAGAGAATATCTGCATACCCTATACACGGGGTTATTTAAAAGAACTTTTCCCACAAATCACTTTTGGAGAAGAATTCTTAAATTGTATTCCCCTTAATGGTCAAAAGGTTTGCCATTTTATTTTAAAGATTGAAAATAAAAAAATCTAAATTAACCTCTGTAAAAATTTTAGCTTTTTTATTATATCTCTTAAAGATTACAATTGAGTATAAGCTGTAATTTAAATTAAGTTAAAAACCCGAATCTCGACTTTAATCCTAATATTATAACCAGAGGTCATGCCTCTCCACACCCTTACTATAAAGCGTAAACATCTATAGTTACGGCTGCTCCATCCCTGGCCTGGCCGGTTTTCTAATTATGAGCATATATTTCTCCTACAAGAGATACCGCTCTGATACCTACCATTATAGGGAGTGCTTCGACGAGAACATAACGGTGGATAATACTACTCATAGAGCCTTAACTCGAGCATTTCCGTTATGTGCATTTTACGGTCCGTTCAGCATGGAACTTCAGACATTGCACAACTTGTCCAATATGAAATAGTTAATCCTACAATTTAAAATTTATATCTTAATATTCTCAGATAACTCTAGTCTTTAGAATTTAAACTTTTTTTAATTTCCTTACGTCTAATTATCGATAAAAACTCTTTTGTATCAGGAAACACATAGATTAAATCTTCTCCGTCATCTTCAATCGTAATTTCCTTATAAAACTTCCCTTTTACTTTAGTATTTAGATCATTTAGAATCATGAATTAAAAATATCAAATAAAGATTCAAAAAAACGTATAGCATGGTGATAATATGGAGATAGTAATAAAAAGAGGAACAAGAATAATTCTTATAACTAATTAATCAGTAAATTTTGTAGAAAAGTTCTTACTTGATTATTAGCAGATCTTCCATGGTTAAATAAGCCATTGAGATATCCATTTAGAAAAACACTGATTTCAGAATTAAGATCCTTTATATCAACATAATTATATTTTGTTTTTAATTTCTTACCATCAACAACAGGTTTTATATGTTTTTCAATTAGGTTTAAGGTAAAATTCACCACAGCGGTATTAACATTTTCTTTATCATTAGAAGATAACTCATAATTTCCTTGAATAGTCTGTTTTCTTAGTTCATTTAAATCTATTAATAAACCCTCTAGATCTGGTGTTAATTTTAACAATTTTATTTTTGTTGGTAAATCTTCATTACTATTATTTGGAAGTTGAGCATCACAATATTTTTCTAAATTTGCATAAAATCTAACTAAAAGTTTAAATGTATCTTCAATTTCATACATACTCTCCCAAATATTAAGATCTATACCTTTAAGGGATTTTTTAATACTATTTTTAACTTTTTCAGCAACGCCTGATAAATATTGTGAATAATCTTCAAATGGAAATCCAAAATAATAATTATTATATTTCTCTTTAATGTCTTTAGCTACAACGTTTTGAGACTGGATCTTTTCTTTCTTAACCAATTCTTTAGCAAATCGCATTACATAATTACAATTAGGGCAATAAGTAATCCAAGAACTTAAGATAACTTCAGGTGGTTTAACCCCACTGGAACTTATATACCCATTAAATCCTGATAATAGTTTTCCATCGGAAGAAAAAGTAGCTTCCTCTGGATAAAATGTTCTTGGAATAAACTTAGTATTACATAATGGGCAATTTAGTTTTTCTTTTTTGTTCATGACACTCTAAAATTTATTTTTAATTATCCTATAATTGATTATCCAATATCACATATTTTAGAATAAGTGGTACTATAAATACGAGAATAATATCTAGACCATATTCCTTATAAACAATCCAAATATGAAACTACAAAAAAAATTAAACATTCCCTTAACCAATAATAAATATTATAATCAAACGAATAAACTATACTTTATTAATTAAATAAAATCATTAAGTTAAATAGAACTCTATATGGAGTAAGTTAGAATGTCAGAAGATATTGCTTATTTAGATGTGGATACTCTCGAAAATTTTATGAGAGATGTATTCATAGGTTTAGGTGTTCCAAAAGAAGATGCTAAAATTATAGCAAATGTATTAATCACCTCAGATTTAAGAGGAATAGAGTCACATGGTGTTCAGAGATGTAAGATGTATTATGACCGTATTAAAGAAGGGATTTATGAAGTAAAAACTAAAATTGATGTCATAAAGGATGGGCCTACAACAGCATTACTAGATGGAAATTGTGGTATGGGACATGTAATAGCATATAAAGCCATGAAACTAGCTATTGAAAAAGCAAAAAAATATGGATTAGGAGCTGTTGCTGTAAAAAATTCTACCCACTTTGGTATTGCAGGGTATTATTCTCTTATGGCAATAAAAGAAGGAATGATAGGAATAGCAGTCACTAATGCTAGACCCTCTATACCTCCTACATTTGGATGTGAACCAATGTTAGGAACGAACCCTTTAACTATTGGAGCTCCTACTGATGAAGAATTTCCTTTCCTTATTGATTGTGCTACCTCAATTATTCAACGAGGTAAGGTGGAAGTTAATGCTCGAATTAATAAGCCTCTTCCAGAAAATACTGTAATTGATGATAATGGTGACATTATGACAAATCCAAATAAAGTTTTAGAAAAAATGTTAGAAAAGAAGGCAGCCTTGTTACCCTTAGGGGGAAAAGGTGAAGATACGGCAGGATATAAAGGATATGGATATGCAACAGTAGTAGAACTTCTATCGGCAGCATTACAAGAGGGTATTTATTTAAGAGATACAATGGGGATAGTTGAAAATGAACAAAAAAGATTAAAAGTTGGGCACTTTTTCCTTGCCATTAATACAACTAGTTTTGCTGGTTTAGATTCATTTAAAAAGACTGCTGGTAATATAATGAGGGATTTAAGAGGATCAAGGAAAATTCCGGATACTGATAGAATTTATACTGCTGGAGAAAAAGAATTTATTGCTGAAAATATGGTAAAAATAAAAGGTGTCCCTCTTAATAGAAGTCTACAGAATGACATAAAAATTATGCAAAAAGAACTTGGATTAGATAAATATAAATTTGCTTTCATGGAAAAATAATCACTAGTATTTAATAAGAGTTATATACGTTTCTGGAGTACAATGTGCTTTCTTATTGGTTCACAATGAGGAAATATAGTATCAATGGCACGTGAATTATTTGACCAAATACCTGTTCCTTCAAAATAATTTACACCAAATAAATTGCAGGTAAGTTGTCCAATATTATTAAGAGCTGAGAAAATACCTTTGCCAAAATATCCTTTTTTTACCATTGCGGTATCCACATTACACCGTGTTATCGGATTTCCAACCCATGCTTCAAATAAGTCGGGAAGCCCTAATAATATACCCACTAGCTCACCAGAAATTCTATCAAAAGCCATTGGAGCAAATGGCTCTATCTTTTCAAGGTTATGAGTTTCCCAAGTATCTCTAAATTGTTTTATGTTCGAATGATTCTTAAAATTAATGTGATTGTTTATCTTATAGAAAGACTTTGGAATCTTCTGAAAAGCCTCAAAAAACTCGTAGATCCGGTTTCTTCCTGATGCATCAGGTAAAATTTCATGAAATGAATTACTCGCTAAATTACGGATTTCATCAACATAATCATATAACTTCTTTATTGCCATATATCTAAACTCAATATTTTTATCTATTTTCTTACCTTTATCCCACATTTTTTGAGCAACATACATACATGAATATTCGGATTCTTTTTGATATGCAAGAGAATTTAAATACTCGATGATTTTGGAATTTGGATCTGAGAAAGCCACACCATATAACATTGGTTCATTAAATCCCACGAATTGAAATCCAATCCCTCCTAAATTTTTTGGAAAATTGATATTTCCCCGAATTTTACGTACATTACATTTTTTAATAAACTTTTCACACCGCTTAATCAATTCTTTGCAAATTTCTAAACTATCAGCATGAAGCCAACCGAATGTACCGCATTTACGACTATAGCTAGTATAATAAGGATCAATTTGACAGATAACAAATCCCTCTATTTTTTCTGCTCTATAGGCAATGAACACACATATTTTAAACTCTGGATTTGACAATTTTTTTTCCAGATAAGATAGAAGTTCAGCAATTACATAGGGTTTGACAATTTCATTTGGTACATATAAAATAGCTTCTAAAGCTTCTCTAATCTCTGCAAGATCTATTGATTCTACGATCCTGCTTCTAACATCTAATTTCCCTAATGCTTGTACCATTTTTATCTCAACTAATTTTGAATTATTGAGATAGTATTGAATTATTTCTTTTTAAAAAAAAAATAAAAAATAGAGATTAAAAAATAGAATTTATATCTTAATAGGTAATTGAGTGTTAATCGAAATATTTTCTATATGGTCTTTTCGAAAGCTAGTATCTGCCATAGCACATGAAGAACATTTACACATTTTCTCATAAAGGGGATGATTCCACATATAATCAAATATTTCTTTCAATGGTCTTTCTCTGATATTCCCAAATGAATAGGGGATAGTAATGCATGGCTGTACCTCCCCATAAGGTGACACATAGTAATAGATCTTAGTTTTTAAGGCAACACATGAGGGATTGTCTTGATATTGGGTATGCCATTCTCTAAAGACATAAGGAAAATGCTTATTGGCTAAATCCCACAATTTTTTTCTTGCTGATGCTGTTAATATTACTTCTGAATGATGGAGCCACCTTCCAGTAGGGTAAGGAGGCAAGTATCTTACACCATGAGCTCCAGCTGATTTTGCTACTTCAATTAATCTTTCAAAATCTCCATTTTCCAGCCCTTCATTCGTCATTGTATAAGAAAAATAACACCGTTTTATTCCCGCTCCCACTGCATTCTTCATTGCTCTCATAGATATGTCAAAGCATCCTTTTAAATTACGATTCGCATCATGAATTTCAGGAGTAGCGCTGTCAAGGCTAATAAAAACAATATCAATTCCTGCTTCTTTTAATTGTTGAACATAATCTTCTGTCATTGAAATACCGTTTGAATCAATACTTATTAACATTGCTTTGTTTGAGGCATATTCAATAATTTCCATAAGGTCCTTGCGTAATGTAGGTTCACCACCAATAAGATTTAGAGCAAATAAATTCGCAGATTGGTCGATTAAATCTTTTATTTCTTCAGTAGTTAAGTCCTTCTGATCTTTCTTAATATATGAATTTACGGCACAGTGATTACAGAGAAGTTGACATCGATAGGTAACTCCTAGCATTAAATATAAAATCGGCTTTGACCGATCTTGCAGCCATTGAAATAATGACTTCACCTTACGAGGTTCAATAGGGAAATGCCCTTTACGAATAGCAATCTTAAACCTCTCAGTAAATTTTGGATTTTTAAATTTTAAATTCTCCAATAATGAATTAGATTTCATTGGTATCATCTATTTTGAAGTTTTGTAACTTATTTTCATATTGTTTTTATATAAAGGAAAAAAGGAGGAATGGTGATTTTTCCTTTAAATATCTTTGATATCAATACTCTCAAAGATTTTTTTAAGATTTTTTTAAGAAAAAAATTTCAAAGTGAAAAAAAATGATAGAACAACAAATAAAACTTGTAAGAACAAGAAATACTTGCAGCAAATGTGTAAATGATATTTCTGTTTCTGGAATCTCATTTAATGGAAATAATACATGCAATTACTGTGAGGCATATGAAAGAAAGCAAGTAAAACTAACTGATTATGATGCCTTAATGAAATTATGGCTTGGAAGATTGAAAAGATACAAGGGACAAGGAGATTATGATGCTTTAGTTGGGCTCTCAGGAGGGAAGGATAGTACCTATGTATTGCACCAATTAAAAAATACCTACGGATTAAAAGTAAAAGCTTGGACATTAGATCAAGGATTCCTAACCAAATGGTCTAAAGAAAGAATAGAAAGTATTGTATCAGAATTAGGAGTAGATCATGAATATAGTGTTGTAGATCGAGAAAAAATCGCCCCTCTCTATATTCTATCGATAATGGCAACGGGAGGTCCTTGCTACACCTGTAGTTATGTAATGTACGGGTTATTCATAAAGACTGCTTCTGAGCAAAATATTCCGATGGCCATTCATGGACGTTCCAGACCTCAGATGTTAAAGATCTATTCTCCACATAATGAACTTGATCCTTACAAACCATTTCTAGAAATGTCGTTAAAACCGATTGAAGACGTTAACCTCACAAAGACCTATGAGGATATATTGTCAGTATTACATAAAATTTTACCTGCTAACGAAGTGGAGAAATTCAGTGAATTCTTCCCCAATCTTGATACAGGATATATCGCAGAATTTATTCCTTACTTTCTCTACCATCCTTATGATGAAACGAAACTAGTGGAATTTCTTGAAGCCAATATGAATTGGAAACGCCACCAAAACTATGATGTCTTTACACATTTTGACTGTGCTGCTCATGATGCGTCTGGTTATTTATATGAAATAGCTGATGGGAGACCATTTATTATGCCAGAATTAAGTGTGTCCATACGAGAAGGAGTTATCTCTCGAGAAGAAGCAGTAAAAAGATTAGAAAGAGAAACTTTTCTGAGATTTCCTACCCAATCTATGGAGACTTTAGCTAGTTATGTAAAAAAAAGTCAAAGATCCCTAATTTCTAATGCGAGACGCATAGCTAAGAGAAGGGGGTATATTTAACTTCTTAATAACAGATAATAGAAACGTGATTATATGATCGAAAGACAACATATATGTAATAAATGCATTTTACCAGATGGCTTTTTAGGCATCAATTTAGATTCTAAAGGAGAATGCAATTTTTGTCGTGATCCAAAACATGAAAATGTTAACTGGACTCGAACTGTAATTGATCAAAAAAGAAGGGATAATGCTCTAAAAGATTGGAATTCAATAGTAAAGGATATGCAAAAAAACCATGGAAAAGCCCAATATGATTGCATTTTAGGATATTCTGGGGGTAAAGATTCTACTGCTCTCCTAGATTATTTGGTGAATAAATTGAAATTAGACCCTTTATGTGTTACTTCAGATACAGGGTTTATGACAAGCATTGCAAAAGACAATATGAGAGATACTTTAGCTCAAATTAATGTTGACCATGTATTAATTGAAGAATGTATCCCAACTTTTACTAAACTCTACAAATGGCATTTTTTTAACCATAGTTCGAATGAAAAGTTCCTTGCTCGATTTATCTGTGATTATTGCTCTGATCTAATTCATAGCATCGTCGTAAAACAAGCCATCAAACGTGAAATTCCATATGTCTTTTTTGGATATTCACCAGATCAAATTGCACGCTATTTTTTTGAAATGTCAAGAGAACAAATTATTGAAGAATGGATGCCAGATTTAGTTTTCAACGATCCCGTCTTTGATGGTTCTGATAAACAATGGTATTTAGCATATGAAGAAATTAATAGTGGAAAACTCCCTAGAGTGCTTTTACCATATCATGTGATACCATATCATGAACGAGATATCATCAAGCTTGTAGAATCTAAAAAATATATTAAGAAAGGACATGCTGACCCTCTTTTAACTAATTGTAATGTAGTTCACGCAGCAACTTTTTATGATTTTAATCGATATGGTGGGATTCTATATGCCTATCAATATGCTGAATTAGTAAGACAAAATCCAGAATCACGTAAAAAATGGCTTAGAACATTAAAAATATCTGCTCCGCTTATTCTCGAAAATAATTTTAAGCGAAAGGAAGTAAATGCATTTTTAAATAAGATTGGTGTTTCTCAGGATGAATTGCTAGAACATGTCAAACTACAATTAGAACAAGATCCAAATAAAGAAAAAATACAGACTAATATAAATCTCTTCAGGAAAAAGCGAACAAATAGAATTTCTGTACCAAACTCAAATTAAATTCTTAATTTTTAATTATTTCTTATTAAAAAAAAGATAGAATAAAATTTAATGAATTAATATTTAGATTTTCTAATATACCCTATAAAGATAATTATACTAATTATAATGTCTACAATTTCTGTAATTACAACGAACAATGCGTTTTCTCCAATAATAAATTGTATTAAAGGGCGAATTATCTGAGAAATCAAATATGCTCCAAATCCTATAGTTAACAGTAAAGTATTAACCTGGGATAGTCTTTTATTACGGTGTGAGAAATAAAACATCCATGTAATTACTAAGAATGAGCAAACAATAAAGATCGCGATATTTATACCCGCAAAAGTTGTGTTCGGAGTTATAATTATCAATGTTGCTTCTATTGCAGCTATAATTCCTAATATTATTAATGAAACTCTATTTATCTTCTTGGAATCCATATCTTTACCCCATATCAGATTTATCTGGAAATGAATGAAGCATTCCTGCAGAAATTAAACAGCGGTATTATCTCCCTTCTTGCAGATTAGACGCACCTCAATAAAAAACCCCGTTAGAAAATATTCCCCAAAAGCTAGTTGAAATATATAACAAGAGTAGGCGAGAAAAAAAGGCAAAATATTTATATCAAAGCATAAAAGTAAGATGTATAGA
>JBHLNL010000065.1:0-14947 GCA_048941605.1 Promethearchaeota archaeon
GAATTCTCCATATTTAAAAGGTAGTTCATTCAATTTATTTCAGATTTTTTATTTCAAACATACAAGTTGGATCAGAAGTAATATTACTACCAGATGATATAAAAGCTTTTGCTCTGCATCCATCACAAATTGTTTTAAAGTTACATTTTCCACATTGACCTTCATATTTTAATCCTCGATATTGATTTAGAATTGGAGAAGCCTGCCAAATATTCTGAACATGATGTTTCCTAACGTTACCTAGATACACAGGGTTTAAAGGACATGGTGTAACATCGCCATTTGATTTAATATGTATAGTAAAGACACCACACTCGCAACCTGTAATAAAAGGTGAAAAAGGACTTTGTTTGCTAAATACCCCACTACCAAGTCTTTCAGAGAAATTAAAGTAAGATATTGCTTCCCTTGAAAAGATACTTTTAAAAAAAGGTGCGGTTATCACTTTTGGAAACCTTTGAGCTAAAATTCTTGCGAATACAGGGTTTTTATATGAAAGTGTCAATGGATATCCTTCTTTCATTAAATTTTGCCATATATCACAAATGACCAAACTAAATTTCTCGATTTGAAAAGGAGTAAGAGTTATATGAGCTTTTAAAGATGCTTTACCTGAAGGTACAAAATCAACAATTTCAAATTTTTGAACATTTAAAGATTTAGCTAGATCAACTAAATCATAGATCTGATGTACATTTTGTTTAGTAATTGTAGTTCCTATACATGTATATAATCCTTCATTTAAGCAGTTCTTTATTGCTGAGATTGCTTTTTCAAATGTACCTTTACCACGTATTTGCTCATGTATGTCTTTTAATCCATCAATACTTACTTGAACATAACCAACACCAATATTTTTCAATTTTTTGGCTATTCTTGGTGTGATTAAAGTACCATTAGAAGCTAATGCAACATTTATGTTTTTTTCGTTAGCATATCTCATAAGATCAAATATATCATCACGAAGTAAAGCTTCTCCCCCGAAAAATATTAAAATAAAGTTTTTTGCTTCTGATAATTGATCAATAATGGCACAAGCTTCATCAAAGGGTATTTCATTCGAATCCTGGTCGACATAACAATGGGTGCAATTTAAATTACATCGGTGAGTAACGGACCAAAATACAACTGGAGGTCCAATAGGGATAGTTGGCATTTTGAAGCCATACATTCCAATTCCTTCTATATATGACAGAGCTAATCGTTTTAAAGGTTTATTATCTCTCAAGATTTCTGGAAATCTTCTTTTTGGTATATTTAAACTACGACTTATGGCATTCAAAACGAATGAAATCAGAGTAGTAGAAAAAATTGTTTTAAATTTACATTTTCTGCAATTAATCTTTTTATTTATGTAATAATCTAAAAAAATTTCAGAAAAATTTCGCCCACAATTGGGACAGTGCTTATTAAATAGATGAAAAAATTTAGTAATATGAAATTTATTTATAAAATTCCAAATTAAGAGGTCCAGCTTTATTGTTTTTGTTTTAGCATTTTCATCTAATATTACATCTGGAAATTTTTGACCTTCTACTTCTGAAAGTCTATGATCTGTTTTTAAATATACTTTAACCAATTTCAATCAAAAAAAAATTTTATTATTTAATTCGTTAGTTCTCTTATTTAATCTTCCACTTATTAAAAATAAGACAGTTATATTTTACATTTGTGTAATTACATTAAAATTTTGATATAAATTTAAGATATATCTTATAATAGCAATTTTTTTATATAACAAAATCAAAAATTAAGATATATTTTATAAAAAATTGAAAAGAAATGACAGTTAAAGTAGCTTTTATGCAATTAAGTAGCTGTTGGGGATGTCATCAGAGCCTTTTAAATGCACACCTAGGGTTATTACCTGTATTGCCTGAATTAGAGATCGTGTATTGGCCAGCAGTGGTGGATTTGAAACTCGATTCTTTAAAAGCAAGGGAAGATGGTGAAATTGATTTAGGTATAGTTGAAGGTGCTGTAAGAACTTCACAAGATCTAGAAAATTTGAAATTAATGAGAGAGAAATGTAAATTTATTTCTAGTTTTGGGACTTGTGCCTGCCAAGGTGGTGTTTTTTCTATGGCAAATAATTTTCCATTAGAAGATTTAATAAAAAGAAAATTTATAGAAGCTGAATCTATAACAACTGAAAATCCAAAAGAATCAACTGTTCATCTTCCTGGTTTTGAAGAATCTGTTAAGGGTATTGATGATTGTGTAAAAATTGATGCATATTTTGTGGGGTGTCCACCTCGAACGGAAGCTATAGTGAGTAATATACTTTCATTATTAGGGAAAACATCATTCCCATTAACAGATGATACTTATTGTGATGATTGTGTATTATATGAGTCTGGATGTCTATTGGATTCTGGAACTCTTTGTTTCGGACCTATAACCAGTTCTGGCTGCTCTACAAATTGCACAAGTAAAGGATCACCATGTGTGGGCTGTCGAGGTCCATCAAAGACTTTGTCCTTAAAAGTTGAAAAATTGAGAGAGTTTACTGATAATCTACAGGATCTGAATGAAGAAAATATAAAAGCTTTACATGAATTTTATCCCCTATTCAATAATCTTCCGATGTTAGCAAATTTTCTCTTAATTGGGCCTAAATTACCTCAAATGCCTTTAGAAACTGAAGAAATTACAATAAAAGTTAATGAATTCTTACGGTTCAAAAGATTTCCGAAGAACCTTAAGCTATCTTCAGATTTCATTCCATTATCCTCTGTTTGCGATACTTGTGGAAGAATTAGGGGAAGAATGAAAATGACGAGAGTTAAGAGAGATTACGAATTATTACCAAACAAAGAAGATTGTTTTATAGAGCAGGGCTATGTTTGCTTGGGTCCAAGAACTAATGCAGGATGTGGAGCACAATGTATAAATGTTAATGCTCCATGTACGGGATGTTATGCTCCCATAGATTATGGTTTCAAACATGGAAGGTATCGAGAAGATGCGTGGGCTGAAATTGTAGTAAAAGAGTTCAATGTCGGTCTTACAAAAGAAGAATTATTATCTCAAATAAAGGATCATTTAGGAACCTTTGAGAAATTTTCTTTAGCGAAAAATCCGCAATACAAAGGGGGCTACAAGGGTAGATTAACTGGTAAATGGTGGCTTGAAGAAGTTAAATAAAGTTTTTATGCTCTTCAACTTTGATTTTTTAATTCAATGTTCATAATAGGTTCCCTTAAGTAGTTTTGCATTTTAACAATTAATATTAGATATTAGATTAGATTATCTTAAATATATAATTTTTATCTAAGTAATCTAATTCCTTCAAAATCTTAGAATTACGAAGAAAATGAATACTCAATCTGAAGAGAAACCTGAAGAGAATTTTCCATTATTAGGAATTGGTCCAAAAGTTTTATTATCTATTTGTCCATTTTTTATTTTATTTGGAGTTTTAAATTCAATTTATTATCCTATTTTTCAAATTCCAATAAATTATTATGTGATGATTATTATAGGATCAATTTTAATAACAATCGGTGTTTTTATATTTATCTATTCTGAAAGGATCTTAAGTTCTGCACATGGATCGTCAGAATTAATCACTACAAAAATTTATGCATATGTAAGACATCCTATGTACGCTTCATGGGGTTTAGCAACACTTCCAGGTATTTTTTGCTTGTTTAGTAGTTGGATTCTCTTTTTAATTCTTTTTTTCTATTATTTATTTGTTAGAATTTTTTTAAGAAAAGAAGAAAGATTTTTAATTGAAAAGTATGGTAAAAAATATACTCATTATCAAAAAAATGTAAATGCCTTCTTCCCTAAATTGAAAAAATATATACCCGAATGATATTAAAATATACTTGATATGAACATTAAATTAAAATTTGCTTTTTTAACTCTTGGTGTTGTTTTAATTCAATCTGTTTTGAAGTTAATTGGCGTATTAATGACTGGAAGTTTAAGTTTTTTATCTGAAACTGCGGATACTCTCACAGATATTCTATTTGTGTCAATAACTTTATATTCGCTCTATTATAGTCAAAAACCGGCAGATTATGAGCATATGTATGGTCACGGTAAAATTGATTCAATTTCAGGATTGATTCAAGGTATTTTTTTAATGAATATCTATGTTTTATTAATTTATAATGCAATTCAAGCATTCTTATCAGGTACCTATGATATTATAAATCCAGAAATTGGATTGATTATACTGATTTCCTCATTTATTATAAATATTACTTTCTCAAGGATACTCATTTCTAAAGGAAAACAACAAAAAAGTTTAACGATGAGAATTCAAGGTCTCAACCTATTCCAAGATTCCATGAGAGCTATAATAGTTCTATTAAGTTTTATTTTTGCTTCCTTCAACATAATTTTTATTGATCCAATACTAAGTATTATCCTTTCTGTTTGGATAATAATAGGTGCTCTCAAATTAGTTAAAGGAGGTGTTAAAGAACTTACGGATACGAATCCTATAAGTACAATTATAATTGAAGAATTAAGAAAAAAAATTTTCGCTTTAGAGCATGTAATTGGTGTACATAATATAAAAGTGCGAACTAGTGGTAAAACATTATTTTTGGAAGTTCAATTATCAGTTGAGGATCATATTTCCATTGTTCATGCAAATGAAATCATTAGATCTATCAGGAGTATGAGTGAGAAGATTTTTCGCTTATATGAAGTAGAATGTATTGTTGAGATGAATCCATTTGCTAGTGAAAAGTCAATTGGTGAAGGACTCATAAATTTGATTTTTTCTATGAAATCTGAATATCCAAAAATCGAAAATTTTAAAGATCTTAATATCTTTAGGATAGAAAACAAATATTTTATATCTTTGGTTGTAATTGTTGATGAGACTCTTTCACTAGTGGATGCTCATAAGATATGCTCTCATTTTGAGAAAGAGATAAAAAAGCAAGCCCCTCTAATATCGCGAGTTATTACTCATATTGAGAGTCAGCCCCATCGAGAAATTTTAATTCCAAATCAAATAAAATGCGCTGATGTGGGACCTAAAATGATAGAAGAAATAAGTGAAACTGTTGAGAAAGTTTTAAGATTGCATCGGCAAGTTAAAGGATACCATGGCGTAGAATTTTGGGCGACATCAGATTATTGCATCTTAGAAGTTCATATATTTTTTGATGGGACACTGAATATTTCACAAATACATAATTATATTTCAGAATTAGAAAATAGTATTAGAGAGGAATTAGGGATTGATAATTTGGATACAATATTCCTTCATTCTGAGCCAATTGAAGATCAGAAAGAAGGAATTTTCTTTTAATAAAATTACAGTTAGAATGGAAAGTTATATTTTTTCAATCCAAGCTCTTTTTTCATGGTTTTAATATCATTCTGTAAACTTTTATTCAGTGGAATACCATTCTTTTTTCTCTCTAATTCATTGTAGTATTCTTTCTCACCTGCTGTGTAAATTTTATCTTTTCCTGGTGCTTTTTTAGAAGTTCTTAATCCTCGCATAATATCTCCCGTGATCTCTTTAAATCTATCTAAAGGAATAAAATTTTGAATATTAATAACTAAAAAGAAGTGCCCTACTTTTAATCTTTTTTGCCCATTTTCCGTTGTACCTGCTGTATCTTTGAGATAAACTCCATCTTGCAGCGCTGAAGATAGTATTTCAGCAAAAGTCGCGTATCCATACCCTTTATGACCAGATGTATCTTCACCTTCACCTCCTAAGGGTAATAATGCTGCTGATCTGTTAAGGAGTTTACTCAATATTATATTCGGATCTGTTTTAGAATTACCATTATTAGAAACAATTAATCCCTCTGGAAGTTGTTTATGTAAACGATTATAGACTTCAACTTTTCCTCGTTGAATAATAGATGTTGCACAATCTATTAAAAAAGGAAAATCTTCATTTGTAGGTGCTCCATACGTTAAAGGATTAGTACCTAACATAGGTTCAATACCAAAAGTTGGTGGAACTGCAGGGCGTGTGTTTGTTGTAACAAATCCAATCATTCCCTCTTTTATTGCCATTAAACTATAATAACCCGCAATCCCGAAATGTGAGCTATTGCGAACTGCAACAGCTCCTAAACCATATTTTTTAGCTTTTTCAATTGCTAATCTCATAGCTAGATAAGCAATCACGTGTCCCATTCCATTATTTCCATCAAGTACAGCTGTGGTTAGGTCATCTTTAATAATTGTAATTTTGGTTTCTGGATTATAAATACCCTCTTTAATTCTGTCATAATACATTTTACATCTTTGAATCCCATGTGAATCAATACCTCTTAGATCGGATGTGATGAGGACATCGGCTATTATCTCTGCATGACCTTCTGGAACTTCTAAGTTAATAAAAACATCCTTAATAAAATCCTTTAATGTGTCTACATCTACATAAACAATATCATCTGAGGGTGTTGAACTTGTTTCCTCAAGTACTTTTTCCACCATTTTCTTAATGTATTAAAAAAATATTGTACGAATTATTTAGGATACTTTCTATTTAATTAAAATCCTATTTAATATAATTTGAAAGTTAGTGATAATGTTGCTGTTTTTAATAATTTATCTTAGGTTTTTTAATAATTAATATTACTATTTTAAGTCAAATAATACAAACTTTTCATCAACATCCTTATTAGGGGTTAAGATTTTTATATAACTTAACAAATTTATAACTTAACGGCAGAAATTTTTGTAAAAAGCTCTAGGTTAAAAAAATGGCTCCTGTCAATCCCCTGGATTTTTGTCTTTTGGTTGTGTAATTTATTACACATAGGAATAACCTACTTTGCCTTTTGAAAAATTTGAGCCTTGTATTGAGGCTTTTTGGCAGGAGCCACCCTTTAACGAATTGTAGTAATTGATCTTATTTGATTGATTTATTCAATATAATTTAGCGCTGTAATACCTAATTTAAATAAGTAATAATAAATTTATAACAGCAGAAATGCTTCTAATAAAAACATATCTAATTTCAAATCTTTTAGTAATTTCATATTATTATAAAGATAGGCATAAATCCCTTCTTCGCTAAAGTATTTAAAACAAGCATTTTTGCCTTTAACTTCTTTAAAGATTTTGATAATCCCAAAAAGAATTGATCTCAAATTTTTAATAACTAAATCTTTATCACTTTTTATTAGATTAATGTCGATAAGGTTGAACCAGGATTCCTTACTGAAAGCTATATTCTTGAGTGCTGGTGTGTTTTGAAAATCATCTTGATTAACTAAATTGTTGTACATTACTTCTATTTTATTGAGAATTGATGTTTTTGATTTGGTATACATTTTATTATCTACTACATTTCTTAAGATTATTAGAATTTTTTGAAAGATACCTAGAATATCAAAAAAATCAGCTACTTTAGCAAGATCCTCCACTTCTCCCCATTGTTCATAATAATCTTCTATCTCATTAAGAAATGGTAAAAAAATATTGATGTCGCCATCCCAACTATGTCCTTTTTTTTCCCAGGCAGATTCATATTTTTTTATAAATGAATTTCTGATAACATTGAGTCTACCTAATAGCAGCTCAGTTTTTATATGCTTTGTATCAGCTGCTACGAAAAGTAATTTAAACTTATCTTCCAATATATAGACCCATCTCAAACCTCCCATTTCTATAGAATCTAGCGATTCTTTAAATTCTACCATTGAAAAATGGTGAAATGCGGTTAGAAATCCAGAAACGATATCTTCATCAGCATCTGTCTTCAAAAAGGATTTGTATAATAATTTAACTCCTGACTCTGCATCAAGTATCCAAATGATCATTTTAATGAGAAAAAATCTTTGAGTCTATTTAAGAGTAAATAAATATATAAATCTTTTAATTATTTCCAAAAAGGATATTTAAGGGTATAATTGGTATGATTAGGACAACTAAAACAAAAAATATTCTTAATACTTTAGAAAAAAGAGAAAATTAAGTTATTTATTCCTGAAGATATTCTTCAATAGATTTTATAAACCTTTTACGAGTTTTTTCATCTTTAAATTCTTCAAATACATCAATTAGACCATGTAATTCTGCACGTGATAAGGCATTTTCCTTGGGAATTATACTAGCGATAAAATCTTTATACCATTTTCTTCCACAATTAGGGCATTTAATTATATTTTCATATTCAATGATATCTTTAGAATGACACAGAGGACAATGATATTCAGAAGGCATATTGGATTATGTCGCATAAATAAATATGAAGTAATTAATAATATAGAAACTGAAAAATATAACCCTATCATTGAGAATGTAAAACTGGGATATAATATATTATAAACCTTAAAGTTAAATTTTATTTTCTTACTATTTTTCATATGGAGAAGCTTGAAAACATCTTTTTAGAATTAAAAAAAATCCTAGAAAATCAATCTAACAACTTTCTGACAAAAGATCAGTATATAGGATCTAAAGCTAAACAGCGAAAACCAGCATTTCATCTATATGGAAATAAAGAGGTTAGTCTGTTTGGAAAGAAACCACAAGCTACATATATCGCTGGTGTTATACAACAAAAAAACTATGTAAGCTTCTATTTTTCGCCAATTTATTCACACCCAGACATCTTTAAAAATGTAAGCCCAGAACTTAAAAAATTTCTGAAGGGTAAGTCCTGCTTTAATATAAATAAAACTACACCTCAAATTTATAAAGAAATTGAAGATATCCTAAAAACAGGAATAGATAAATACAAAGAAATTGGATGGATATGAACTTATCTCTAAGCTGTTATTATGTTTCATATAAAATAATTGTGGATTTTAATTTTTTTTACCTAACATTCCACTGCATCGCACACTCACCAACCCCCCCTTTTTGAACACCCTCAAATCTAATGTTTCTAAAACCAAACTTGTTTTTCACCTTAGATAAAATTCCCATCATAACTTGTGGAAACATACAAGAAGGACTCCCAAAATCATTATACCTATAATAAGTATTGGCAAAACACATTTTACAACTGTCTTGGTAAGCAAGAATTTTTATTACATTTCCTTCTCTATCATATTTGACGTCTACCTTCGCATTATCTGTGATTGCCCATTCCTGCTCCAAAAATTCCCTTAATCGTTGTAAAAAATCCTCAATCGTTTCGATACTTTCTTCATTGAATTCTTTACCAATTGTCCGCCCGATCTTCGTCAATATTTCATCTTTTTTATCAGCTGGAAGTGATTTCTGTAAAGCATACCATAATTTAAAAAAAGTACTATAAGAGACGGTATCAAATCGTGTTGGTAAGGCATTAACCTCATCCTTTGTTAAAATTGTCATTCTACTTAATCACTTTAAATTTTTAATTTACTTTATTTTAATGTTAAAAAGTTCAAATCTTAAGGATTCTGGTTATTTAATATTAAAATTCAAGATGAAATGATTAAAAATAATATGTGCTTTTAACTGAAAATTAATAGTTTGAAAATCTACCAAAAATTGAGAGAAAAAAAATAAAAAAGTATGTTTTAAAAATTTGTTATTCTTTAATTAAAAAATATCCAACTCCTCCTTGAGCCGAGGTAACATTAATAACTTTAAAACCCGTTGAGTCTATATGTTGTTCAATATACTGCAGTGCTTCTTGGAAAAAATCTTTCTTTTTGATTTTGAGTTCCTTAGTTTCCATTGAACTATGGTGGAGTAATTGCTCGGTCATTCTGGATAAAAAAATTATTTCAGTTTTCAATCTAATCACATCCTTTTTATAAGAATTTTACCTAAAGGTTGTTCAAACATGTATTTATGTCTATCTCTAAATTATTAAATAAGATAAAAAACCTTCAATTTCATTCCAATTGCCTTTATATTTCAATATTTAGGATTTAATTATAGATAAAACAATTAATTATTAAAAAGGTTTTAATCATGAGTTCTCAAACAATTGAAAAAAAAGTACACATTTTCCCCATATATTATACTTATCATGAGGACTCCATAAATTTTAATGAAATAATTATTCCATTTTCTGAGTTTGGCAAATCTAAAAGCCCTTCATATATTTATGAGGGAATGGAAAAAATTGCATTCAAAAAAAGCCATCCTAAATTTCAAAAAATTTTGTTGAATGAGTTTTCGGATTAAAATTACTCTGACTTTTTTAAAAGAAACAAAATAAATCATTAAACTTCAAATGACTCCTTATTTTTCTTTATATATTTTTGATACTATCCTATCTTAAAAGGTGAAAATTAGATGAGTTCTAAATCATTAGATAAAAAACAGAAAAAAATCCAAATTATAGATTTAGAAGAACCATTAAGGCTAAGAAATTTCATAATTCCATTCTCTAAGTTTTCTAACCCTGAGAAATATATCTATTATGGTTATGAAAAAATCCCTTTTCATGAAAGGCACCCTATTTACCAAGTCATTCTAAGAAATGAGTTTATTGAAAGTTGTATAAAAGGCACAAAAACTTAAGAAAGCAACCCCTAAGTTTAATACTATCTCATAATAAGTAATCCATTTGTAAGCATACAAGTAAGCCGATGTTCAAAGATCCATTCTTGTCCAAATTCATCATAAAAATCTGTATACATATCATTTGCAAGAAACCTGCAATTCTCTGCTTTAGCAAATTCCAGTACAAATTCATCTGCTTTTCTTCCAGCAGGTGCTTGAATGAACATTCTCTTTTGGAGTAATTCATCATATAATGGACGATCATCTAAAGTGAAATGTTTCATATTTGCATCAACAATCATTAAAGGTTTGTATCCAAGCGATTTTAAGGTATTATTCACAGTTAAGATATTGGAAATTTTCAAAGCTCCATTCTCGTCTTTATCTAAATTCAAGATATTAGTTAGATCTACAATCAGTAATTCATTATTAAGAGGTGTTTTTCCTTTCTGATCCTCTTCTTTTAATCGCTTTTCATCTTGAATACAATGTTCCTTAAGCAACTTCTGTATATAAGAGATTTCGTTATGTAAATATAATTTCACTTTGAAATTGATTTCTTTGTTAAGAACTGTTGAATCTGAATTCTTTATCCTATGGACAATTTTTTCAACATTATCTAGACGATTTAAAAGCCAGTGTCTATATCGATCCCACTCCTTTTGGAGAGAAGGGATATTTTCATTCTGAGGTCTTAGATTAGATTTCTGAACATTATTCCTAGATTGAATAGTTTCAGATGGAGATAATAATGCAGTATTATGCTCAATTTTCAATTTATTCATTATTTTCATAAAATCTGATTGATCTTCTCCGGTTAATTGATAATTAGAAATGTTCATTTGACCCCATTCTTCAATGAAATCTTCAGGGATTCCTTCTTTCCAATGATGATTTCGCAAATAATTATAAAGCTTTTGAGGGTTGTATAGTTCATCTAACTCCAAATGAGCAGGGTTGACTCGTTTACTTCTATATTCATGTAATAGCTGAATGAATTCTTTCCCGAGTGCTCGATTGGTAGAAATTAACAAATCATACTCATCTGAATAATCTGTTAAGGTCTTTCTGTGTTTAAATTTTATCTCAGAAATGTTGGGAATATTAATATCATAATAGAGACTTGTAAAGTCTAAAATAGGTTTCCAATACTTCTTATCATACTCTTTTAAAATGTCAGGAAGTGTTTCTAACGTTCCGGTTTGGTTTAATTCCTTAAAAATTCTGGTACTGGCAATTTTTATCTTTTGAATACTCTCTTGAAGGATGTCAATATCTTCAGAATCTGCAATAAGTGAATGTTCAAATTCTAAATCTATATCATCAATATTATAATTTAAGAATTGGTTATTTTTCTTGTTGAAAAAGATAAATTTACTACCATTTGCTAGATTTCCTATATTTTCGCTTGAGTTTATTATACACCGTATCCCTTCTAACAACATCAATTCTTTAATTTTCTCTCGATCAACATTATAAATAAAATAAAGAGTAGGATTTTGAGAATAAGAATTTGTATTTTCAAACTCCAGAATTTCCTTAAGGTTGTGAAGTGCTGTAGACTCAAGATTAACTACATTATAGCCTGCAGTAAATATCTCCAACCCATGAAGGTGTTTCAAATCAACATAGGGAAATATTACTAAGTTTTTCTGCTGGAAGAATACAATGTTGAGAAATTCCGGGCGTATAAAATCTGAGCCTGTATCCACACTATCACCTAAATAGATTAAAAAAGTTTTAGTTATTCCTTAAAATAGTTAAAAATAATTAGAAGCATTAAATCCTTAAAACATTCAATAACATTTTTCCCTTGAATAGCTTCAGCGGGATATACTATTAATGTTCCATCGGGATATGATTCCTGAAGTGGAAGCCCTAAATGTATTTTAAAGTCTCTAACAGGAATTGCATTTTTTAAATCTCGCTTATTTAACTGAATTAAATAGGGAATGTGTTTGGGCTTAGCGAAACTTACTAATTCACGAAAACTTCTTTTATTCTGTTCAATCTTATCTGGATCTGAATCCCCAATAAACAAGATGCCATCAGCACCGTCAAGTACATATTCACGAGTGGAAAGAAACCTTTCTTGTCCAGTACAAGTGACCACATGGCATATTATGTTAAAGCGAACATCATGTAGGGCAAACTTAAAAAGCAAATATAAGGAATCTTCCCACAATGTTCTTCCTTCTGTAGTTTCTATGGAATATCCCCGAGTGAGCTTCAATAAATCAAACTTCTCTCGCAATCTGAAAAAATTGGTAGTCTTTCCACTCTCTCCTGGACCCCAGTATACGATCTTGAACTGGATCATATTCTGTGAATCATTGAAATCAAAATCTTCACTGACTTCGACCTTCACCTTATCTAATTTATCCAAATCTTCTTGCTCTAATTCCATTTCATCACCTAAAGTATAGAATTTTATGAAATGGTGCCTATTTTATCTTTAAATATCTGCTTCTTTAGCTCTCTGATATGTTCTTTTATCTCTTTTTCTGGCATCTTTAATACATTCTTCATATGCTCATTTTTCTCGATTTCCTCTTTGATTTTCTGGGCGAATTTACTCATTTGAAGGATCATCACTCCCAAGTTTACCTCATTATCTGTTAGAAGAACGATAAGAATGTCCCGTTTACCTTTTTTCTGGAGTTCAATATTTCCGATAGACTTTACGAATAATTGCATATCGCTATAAATGATGGTGGCGCGCTCTAACGATTCAGTTTCAAAAAAGTCTTGCCCCTGCCTAGCAACTCCATATAATGCAGCTCCAATGGAACTCAAATCCCAATAATTGAGTTGTCGATCGAATCGGGAGTCAATAGCAATAATCTTTGCGTCTTGATCGATTGCGATTAGCCCATAGATATAGCCTTTTCGAGTTAATTTACCGTATTGATACCTAATATCATCCAATACTTCAGTTATTTTATTTTGATATAAAACTTTTGGTATATGAGTTATAGTCATATCTTCTTCTTTATTAAGTAATTTTGTTAGAAGAAGATATTATAGTTTATATTTAAAGAAAAAATTTTTAGATCTAGCTGGGTTATAGTTTTAGTAATATATTTATGTGTCCATCAGATCGTGAAGTCTATAACCACAGCTTGTACAAAATTTCTGGGTATCTCGTAGAATACCTCGACCACAATTGGGACAAAAGTTGAAAAAATCATTATTAGAAGATGGTTCAGGTTGATACGAATAATAATTAGTTACTACTTCAGAAGGTTCTACAACTCGTGGTTTTGGTTTAGATCTTCTTACAATAACGATTACTATGGCTATTACTACTACAATTACTCCAATTATAATAAAAACTGGAATTAAAAAACTCAAATCAGGAGTATATCCTCCATTATTACCATTTGGAGGGGTATCTTCTGCAATCCATTCACTTATTCTAGCAAGCTTGTCATTATTGAGACGAGTGCCAAAATTTGCATATGTACCCCCCTCATATTCGTATGCATTAATTGTTAATATATAAAGGTCACCACTATCATTTTGCCATACAGGACTCCCACTTTGACCCCCTGCAGTATCCATCCAAAACCAATGGTTATAATCATCAGCAGTTTCTCCGAGGTCAGAATCATAATACATGTAATTTCCAAAATCTAAATCACCGGGGTATCCCGCAGTATGTAGTACCCCTGTATATATTGAACTCGATGGATCAGCAGTTTTTCTTCCCATCCACCCTGTTAGATTGCCAATAGTGCGATCAAGAGTAATAACTGCCCAGTCGTGCTGATACATTTCACCTTGAACCCAAGCATCATAAGTCCGATAGTTGGTAGCAATTGCATGACCAAAAGGTTCATATGTTCCAGCCATTCCTGGAACTACTTTTACTTCACTCGCCCACCCTCCATAATCATGGAGATAAACACAATGTCCACAAGTTAAAACATGATATTCATCTAGTATCGCACCAGAACCGATAAATTGATTATTATCAGCTGAAGTTATAAATAATTTACAAATTGTACTCCATGGATAAATAGATGTATCAGAAATCTGAGTTCTATTATCAGGTGGAAATGGATAAGAGGTTTGGAGATCCTGTTGCGTAGAAGTAGATCCTAGATATGGTGATACAACATTCTCAAAAGAGTGGGCTAATAAAATATTATAATTATCTCCAATTTTCTCCGTTTGTGTTAATACATCGTAGTTAATCGTAATGAATGAGTCATTTAGATAGAGAGACCAATTATTTAGATTTGTTTGATAATAATTATTATAGAAATTTTGTTCTAATAAATAAATTGAAGTACTTCCATAAAATAAGGAACTGATGGTAAGGAAAAGAATGATGCTATGAATGATTTTTTGACTTTGAGATCGTTTCAACTAAGAAAAACCCCGATGGTTCTTTACATAATATATAAATATTAGATAAATAAATTTATCGCGAAATTTATATAACTTCGATTTTAGAGCTCTTAGTGAAGCTCAGTTCCTTTTCATTTGAATAGGGGTTCAATTTAACCACAATATTGGTTAATTTTACATGATCTCCATCCTTTATTAC